>JAPJOW010000304.1 GCA_030826005.1 Aliterella sp. RAGGC_92 | reverse complement strand
CACTTTCATTTAAGGCAGTTTGCAGTAAATGATAAGAAGCGGCGATCGCCCCCGCGCGAGTTACAGGCGATACTACCGTCACATCTAATAAACCATCGTCAAAAACTACCCCCGCCGGCCCTTGGGCTAAAACCGAAGTCGGTGGAGCGGCGTTTGCAACGGTGATCGCCGCCGCCGTCAGCTTAATAATTTTGTCGGCGGTTTCAATTTCTGCTTCAAAAGATTCTAATTCTCGCAACTGTTGAATCCCCGCCATCACGTAAGCTAATACCCCAAACCGATTTTTGGCGCGGCGATCGGCTCTATCTACGGTTTCGGCTTCAAATCCTATCCCTGCAAGTAATACCATCGGGCGATCGTTGCATTTTGCCGCATCAATTACCCGTGTCAAACCGCCCAAAATTGTCTCGCAGGCAGCTTCAATTGTATCTGGTAACTCTAAAGCGGCAGCAAAAGCATTTGCCGTACCGCGCGAAATAATCCCTAGAGGTATGTTTGTTCCTACTAAAGCACTAGCGGCAGCAGATAGCGTTCCATCCCCTCCAGAAGCGATAATACTGGTTGCTCCTTGAGCAATTGCTTCTAAGGCAATCTCATCTGCGTCTAATTGTTCGGTTGTAAATCGAATATCTAACTCTATTTTTGGTTCTAGCAATGCTCGAATCTTTGCCAGATCCTGTTCTGGATTGCTTTGACCAGCCGATGGATTGAATATAAGACAACTTCCAGTTCTTTTCATAGGAGTAGGTTGAGTAGGCGGTAGTTTTTAGTTGTGTAAGTTTTTCATCAGTATAATTAGATTAATTATTCTGTACTGAAGTAGCGCTCGGCTGAAGATTTTTCCATAATTTTATTGTTTAACTAAACTAGCAGAATAAAAACTAATTTTTACCCTATCTAAAGTTGTAATAACTGCCTTATGCCCGACCCAATGATGTATCGACAAGACGACTTTGTGGTTTTAGAACCTAACCAACCAGAGCAGTTTCTCACTGCTAACGAACTATTTGAAAAATTGAAAGTAGTTCTAGCGCGCGGACAGCAGCAATTGCCCCAAGAATTACAAAACTTTTCTTCTATTGAGGAGCAAGCTAATTATTTGATAGATACTAGCTGCGAATTAGTTTTGCAACCCGGTCAATATTTGCAGTGGTATGCCGTCCGTTTAGAAAAGTAAAAGTTATTTTTTGAGCCTAAGTCGTAAGTATAAAATTTACGCTTTAGGCTCAGAAGTGGCAATTAATGCTAACTCAATAGCATCTTGTTTTGGCTGTTTAATTTCAACTTGTACGCCAGGCCCAAAAAAACTTGTCATTTTTTGCTGTTTTTCTTCCCAAGCAGTTAGCGGAATTAGCGGCGAATAAAAATCGATAATCAGTGTATAAGCACCATTGGTCGCGGTTTCGCGTAAACCCTTAATTAGCGGACGTTCTTCGTCAGTAGGACTCAAATTTAAGTGAGATAAAGAGCTATCTAAATGAGCATCTTGTCCGTAACGGTAGCGGGTAATGTCCTTGCGGATTTGATTTTGAGTTTCGGTAGCTTGCTGCTCTCGAAGTGTAACAATATCTGGTGGCGTTGGTTGAGTATAAGGTACGGGTTTTAGTTCCGAAACTTTCAGCGCTAATCCCCCTAGCAATAAGGGGATGCCGTAGAAAAATCCTACTAAATTTAGAGTAGAGTTACCCGTAAAATAAGCATAAAATCCCACAATTGTTAAAGTACCACCAACAGTTAAACCGAGCGATCCTAATGAAGTTTGACGTAGCATGAGCTTGGGGTGGCAAATATGTAGATATATTAATAAACCTAACCTCCCTCGGCACTGAAATACAAGTAGCCTGCTTTAGAACTTACTGGGAAAGCAAATTTAACAGTGCAAGCTAAGATTTGTAACTTATAAGCGTTAATCGTGGATAATACTGTTGCAAGAAAAGCTTATTTATGGTAGGTTGCTTTTGTGTTTTTGTATTTTAAGTAGCAAAAAGCTCACTTAGCAGTCTAGCTTTGTAAGTTAGACATCAGTGTTTTAGATTATAATCTGCAAAAATAATAAACTCTTGTACTCCACAAATCGCGGCTTGTAAATATGAACGCCCTTCAAAAACCTAGACCACCCCTAGAACCTGTAGAGCAACAACGTCATCAAGTAAAACCAAAAAGAAACCTCCGCCAGCGCCGCCGTTTGAGTCCCTACCGGGGAATGGCGATAGAAAATGCCGCCAAGTTATTTGTGAATGTTGTGTTAGTTGTGGGAGCGGTGTCTGGTTTAGGAAAGTTGTTGCCTTACACTATTTCTCAACAAGCAAAGTTGCAGGAAATCTCCACAGAAGTGAAGTTAACTGAAAGTCGTGTAGCTAACTTGCAAAATGACTTTAATCGCTCCTTCGATCCGCAACAAGCGAAAAAAATTATGCAAGAACAAAGCAGTCGCGTAGATCCTGCGCAGCGCCCAGTGTTTTTGTTGAAAAAATAAGCTAAAAGAGCGAGCTATTAGCTAGTTGACCAACAGCTAGTAGCTCTTTAAGGACTTAGTAACTGTTGCAACCATATTTCAACAAGCGATCGCAAACGTGCATTAGCTTGTCCCCTAGAATCGCCGTCAAGTGGTAGTTGAGCTAAAGCCCGGTTGTAATCGGCGATCGCCAAATTCCAATCGCCCCAAAGATGATAAGTCCGCCCTTTTTCAGCATAGATATTACCTTGTAGTTGACCGAACAAAGCGGCAATTTCCAAGTCTTCTACGGCTTGGGCGTACTGACCTAAATCTCTCCAGGTAATCCCCCGGTTGATCCAGGCTCTAACGTGACTGGGGTTGAGATCCAAAGCTCGATCGTAGTCCGCGATCGCCATATTTAGGCTACCAGACGCGGCATAGTAGTTAGCGCGGTTGTTGTAAGCACTAGCAAGTTGAGGATTGAGTTGAATTGCTTTATCGTAGTCGGCGAGGGCTTTTAGCAACTGACCGCTTTGAAAATAGATTAGTCCCCGATTGTTGTAATCGATCGCATTATCGGGGTGGCGATCGATTAAATGACTCAAAGAAGCGATCGCGCTTTGATAGTCGCCAAGTTTTGCTTTTGCTTTACCGTAGGAACGCAAACAGCGATCGGGTAACAAGTCAGGAGACAAGTTTTCGGGGAGAATTTGCTTATCCCCTAGACCTAGCGGGTAAGGGCGGGGAAAACAATCGGGGAGAGATGCTAATATTTGAGGATTCATTTTTTATAAAGATGAGCGGTAGCTCAATAAACTCAATTTATAATTTTTGCTGCTGCCACAGGTGGGTGGTTGTGTTACTTACTAGAGTGGCTTGCAATTATCATCAGGGTGTTTTTAAGAAAATTACCAAAAGTTAATAGTGAATATATAATTGACAATTTAGCAGTCTATATTTTTTACTTCATCTTTCTGGAGTAGAATTCCGTAAATAAAATAAAGCGGCGTACACTAAAGCAGATATATTGGGGCGCGTATTAGGGCGTAAGGCATTGCGCCGCTACTAATTGGTACAATGCAACAACTAACAGACAAAAATATTTTTATGACAAATACTTTGTTAAGTGAGGCTACAGATTTAGCCGCCGATGATTACCTGGTGATTGGTTTAGCAACTTGCTTTATTAAAGAAGATGGTGAAGTACGTGAAATTGAAGTCATCGAACCTATCCCGTCGGCGGCTTTAGAAGCGATCGTCAAAGGTATTCCTACTTCCTATAAACTTGCTTTAGCAACGACTATTGGTGATGTTGTAACTCAATTACCGCAAACACCCCCACAGTTCCCAAGTTCGGCTCAATTTAGCGATGAATTTGTCCCCAGAGCGATCGCCGCCGCGCGGACTTATAAGCGTCGCGATGTGGCGCAAACCCATATTCCCCAAGGGACAACCCGCGATGACTTTAAATACTCTACCGAACGCAAGCGAGTGTTAAATATGAGCCGCACTGTTACCGCCGATGACAATGTAAAACAACACTCTCATACTCATCAAGTTCTTTAAATTATGTTGAAACTGTACGGTGGCGCACGTAGCCGAGCGTCGATTGTCAAGTGGTATTTAGAAGAATTAGCAATTCCCTATGAGTTTGTACTGCTAGATATGCAAGCCGGAGAACATCGTCAGCCCGAATTTTTAGCTATTAACCCAATGGGAAAAGTCCCGGCGATCGCCGATGGAGATTTTTATTTGTGGGAGTCGGGGGCAATTTTGCTGTATTTAGCCCAAAAATACGACAAAACGACTTTTTCTGTTGAGCAACTGGCAACAATTAATC
>JAPJOW010000303.1:1717-4278 GCA_030826005.1 Aliterella sp. RAGGC_92 | reverse complement strand
GATTATCGCCGTTCTCAACAATGGTTTGACGTTGTTGAATATGTCCTATTTCTGGCAGTTGGTCGTTAAAGGCTTGGTAATTATTGTCGCCGTCATCATTGATAGACTGCGCCGACGTTCGAGACGTTAAAAACCCAAAACTGAGATTATTTTGCTCAGTTTTGGTAAATCAATTACTTAACAACTATCAAGTAGAGGTTTTTTAACCGGAGGAGTGATGAAAAAATATGTGTTAGCACCAACTCTTATATGTGCAGGTTTATTTGCAGGTTTAATTAATTTTGAAAGTGCGATCGCTCAAGAAAATACTTTAGGTCAAGTTACCTCAGTTTCGCAGCTATCAGACGTACAACCGACCGATTGGGCATTTCAAGCATTGCAGTCTTTAGTTGAACGTTACGGCGTTATTGCTGGCTATCCTGACGGGACTTACCAGGGAAACCAAGCGATGACGCGCTACGAATTTGCGGCGGGTTTAAATGCGGCAATAGATCGAATTAATGAAGTAATTGCTTCGGGGACAGCTAACGCGGTTACGAAAGAAGATTTGGTAACTCTGCAAAGATTGCAATCGGAGTTTGCAACCGAACTAACAGTTTTACGCGGACGAGTGGATAGTTTAGAAGCACAAGCGGCGGAACTTGAAGCTAATCAATTTTCTACTACTACTAAACTTAATGCCGAGGTTGTCGTTGGTTTAGCAAGTGTAGTTGCGGGGGAAAATGCCAACGGTGAATCTATTGATAGAGTACCAACTTTAAGTCAACGGGTACGGCTTAATTTAGATACTAGCTTTACAGGCAGAGATTTACTCACAACTCGTTTGCAAGCCAACAATGTTACGCCTATTGGTGGCACAAATAGCGGCCCAACTCTTACTAATGAAGGTCGATTAGAGTTTGATGGCGATAGTAATAACCAATTTGGTTTAGGATTGCTGCGTTATCGCTTTCCTTTGGGAGATAAAACAAATTTTTATCTAGCTGCTACAGGTAACGGCTTTGTAGACTTGGATGCTTCGGCGCAATTAAATCCTTACTTTGATGGTGGTGCGGTTTCCTTGTTTGCATTGCGTAACCCCATCTACAACTACAGTGGTGGTTCGGGTGCGGGAATACGACACTTTTTTGGGGACAGCGTAGAAGTAAATTTAGGCTATTTAGTACCTAGTAACACTGCGGCAAATCCTAACGAACAAAACGGTTTATTTGATGGGGTTTACGCAGGTTTAGCGCAAGTAATTATTAGTCCAAGCGATCGCTCTAAAATCGGTTTAACTTACATCAACAGCTATAGTCCTTCTTTTTTCACTACTGGCGAAGGTATAGACCCATCTTTAAACCCCGACTTCGTACCCTTCGGCACAAGTACAGGGAGCAATTTATCTAATACCAACTTTAACACCGCCGTATCTACCAACGCTTACGGCGTATCGGGAACTTTTGCCCTTAATCCTAATTTTTCTATTGGTGGCTGGGTAGGATTTGCTAACCAGCGTTACATCGGTAGAGGCGATGCGGAGGTTTGGAATTGGGCGGTTACTCTAGCTTTTCCTAACTTAGGCAAAGAAGGCAATCTCGGCGGTATTTTAGTCGGGATGGAACCAAAAGTAACCAGTATTGATAGTAGTTTAAACAACGGACAAGCCGACCCCGATACATCTCTGCATTTAGAAGCTTTTTACCGATATCAGATATCTGACAACATTGCCATTACCCCTGGAGTTATCTGGCTAACTGCGCCAAACCATAACAACAACAACGATGACATAGTAGTTGGCGTAGTTAGAACTGTTTTTAGATTTTAAAGGAGTATCCCCATGACTTTATTACTTGCTGGAGATATTGGCGCTACTAAAACAATTTTGCGCTTGGTGGAATCGGAGGATTTACATCAGCAAAGCACTTTACACGAGGAAACCTATCGCAGTCAAGAATTTGCCGATTTAGTACCAATGGTGCGTAAGTTTCTAGAAGCTACCGGAAATAACCAAACTCCTGAAAAAGCTTGCTTTGGAATTGCCGGACCCGTTGTTAACAATACTTCTAAACTCACTAATTTAAGTTGGATATTAGAAGCCAGCCGTTTAGAAAGAGAGTTGCAAATCTCTCACGTTGCTTTAATTAATGACTTCGTTGCTGTAGGTTATGGGGTTACAGGTTTAGCCGATACTGACTTGCACACATTGCAATCTGGTTCGCCAGACAATAACGCACCGATTGCGGTAATAGGTGCGGGTACGGGTTTGGGACAAGGGTTTGCGATTCCCCAAGCTAATAGCTATCGCGTATTTGGCACTGAAGGCGGACACGCTAGTTTTGCACCCCAATCTCCCATTGAATTTGAGTTGTTGCAATACCTATTAGAAAAGTACAACATCAATCGAGTTTCCGTAGAACGGGTTGTTTCTGGGATGGGGATTGTAGCAATTTATCAGTTTTTGCGCGATAGCGAAGCGCAGCAGCGAAGCGCTGAGCGCAAAATCTACCAAGAATCCCCCCTTTTAGCAGAAACCTACAAAACTTGGGAACGAGAAATTGGCAAAGAAAACAAAACCGTTG
>JAPJOW010000303.1:0-1617 GCA_030826005.1 Aliterella sp. RAGGC_92 | reverse complement strand
GCAGAAACCTACAAAACTTGGGAACGAGAAATTGGCAAAGAAAACAAAACCGTTGATTTAGCCGCAGAAATCTCTAAGGCTGCAAACCAAGATAACCTCGCCCAAAAAACGATGGAAATATTTGTCGCCGCTTACGGCGCAGAAGCCGGAGACATGGCGCTAAAACTCCTTCCCTACGGAGGTTTGTATATAGCTGGCGGTATTGCTGCCAAAAATTTACCCCTAATGCAGCAAGGGTTTTTACCAGCCTTTCTACGCAAAGGACGCATGAACTCTCTTTTAGAGCAAATTCCCGTCCATGTTGTCTTAAACCCCCAAGTTGGACTACTTGGGAGCGCTATTTGTGCGGCCCAACTAAGTTAAAAATTTATTCAATCTAACACTATGACTGTTACTACTCGTCGGAAATCAAACACTTTCTACGTCATTTTAATTGCTGGTGCTGCCGCCCTCGGTGGCTTCTTATTTGGCTTCGATACTGCGGTAATTAACGGCGCTGTGGCGGCTTTAGCCAAAGCTTTTAATGCCAATAGTTTGATTACTGGTCTTGCCGTATCCTTAGCTTTGTTAGGTTCGGCAATTGGCGCTTTTTATGCTGGAAAAATTGCCGATCGCTATGGGCGTGTTAAAGCTATGGTAGTAGCTTCGATATTCTTTACCATCAGCGCTATTGGTTCAGGGCTACCCTTTACAATCTGGGATTTTATCTTTTGGCGAATATTGGGAGGGCTTGCAGTGGGTGCGGCGAGTGTAATTGCACCCGCTTATATTGCGGAATGTTCTCCCGCCCACTTACGCGGTAGATTAGGCTCTTTGCAGCAATTAGCGATCGTTGTGGGGATTTTTATCGCCTTACTCTGTAACTACTTTATTGCTGTATCGGCGGGTTCAGCAGAAGCACCATTTTTGTTTGGAATTGCCGCTTGGCGCTGGATGTTTTGGACAGAAATCCCCCCCGCTATTCTCTATGGAATGGCTGCATTAATGATTCCAGAATCTCCCCGTTACTTAGTTGCTCAAAATCGAGAAAAAGAAGCGGCTACAGTTTTAACCAAAATCATCGGCGGTAATGTTTTAGAAAAGATCGCCGAAATTAGACAAACCGTATTGCAAGAGCGCGAACCTAGATTTTCTGACCTTTTAAGCAGAAGTGGCGGACTTTTACCGATTGTTTGGTTAGGAATTGGCTTATCGGTATTTCAGCAATTTGTCGGCATTAACGTCATTTTCTATTACAGCAGCGTTTTATGGCGAGCGGTGGGTTTTTCCGAGCAAGATTCTCTTTGGATTACGGTAATTACAGGGGCGGTAAACATTATTACTACCTTAATTGCGATCGCTTTTGTCGATAAATTCGGTCGCAAACCCCTGTTACTACTAGGCTCTCTAGGCATGACGTTAACGTTAGGAACTTTAACAACTATTTTTGCTAACGCTGCCCTTGATGCCTCCGGCAACCCCAACTTGACGGGTGCGGCGGGGACTACAGCCCTAATTGCTGCCAACCTTTATGTATTTTGCTTTGGTTTCTCCTGGGGGCCCGTAGTTTGGGTAATGCTAGGGGAAATGTTCAATAATAAACTTAGAGCCGCAGCTTTGGCGATCGCAGCTTCCGTG
>JAPJOW010000302.1 GCA_030826005.1 Aliterella sp. RAGGC_92 | reverse complement strand
AGTATTTTTATAAAGTGCCTATTTCGACAATTAGTGCGATCGTTTCTGAAGAATTGCCTGTAGAGGTATAATTGATGTAATCTTAATTTACATTAGCAAAAGATTGAGTGGCACTTTCTAAAATACGTTTGCAGAACCAGAGCAATTGTACCACAGGCTCTTAAATCCTTAATGAACTCTCATCTTACCGCTATAAATGCTTTACGTTTGCCCCAAGAAAGGAGTAAAGAGTTTGTTGCAGTTTCTTTATTTTCTGGTGGCGGAGGATTAGATTTAGGCTTATCGCTAGCGGGATTTGACTTTCAGTATGCAAATGATGAAGTTCAATATTACTGTGATACTATTTCCTACAACTTTCCCAACTGTGTAGCAGAAGCTAAAGATGTCAGAGAGTTGAAGGGTCAAACAATTAAAGAACTCATTACAGCAGAAAAAATAAGTCTCATAGCAGGAGGTGCGCCCTGTCAGGCATTCAGTATTTTAGGCAAAAGAGGCTCCTTTTCAGATTTACGAGGACAACTTGTTTTTGATTACATTCGTCTTATTAATGAGTTAGAGCCGAAAGCTTTCGTTTTTGAGAATGTTCCAGGATTATTAACTCTTAATGGCGGTGAAGATTGGGAAAAGCTCTACTACCATTTTCAAGTTGAAACTGGATATGACATTTACACTTCTACTTTAAATGCTGCTGATTATGGTGTTCCACAAATCAGAAAAAGGGTTTTTGTAGTCGGCTTCCATCAGCCTACCGAATTTATGTTTCCTAATCCTGAGTACCGCGATCCATCAAGTTTAGATTTGCTCAATCAACACTTGCCAAACTGGATTCCCGCAAAACTTGCTCTAGAAAATGTTGATGGTTTGTACAACCATGACATTCGTATTCATGGGGATAGGGTACGTAATCGATATGAGAAAATTCCTCAAGGTGGAAGGGATAAAATAGACCATACAGATAGAATTGACCCGGAAAGACCTTCGGGAACAGTGTTAGTTGGTTCTAAAGCGGGAGGTGGCAGACCTCATATTCATCCGTATCTTCCTCGGCATATTACTGTTAGAGAAGCGGCACGTCTTCAGTCTTTTCCAGATTGGTACAGGCTTTTGGGGACTTCTACAGCACAGTACAGGCAAATTGGTAATGCTGTCCCTCCATTACTAGCCCTTGCAGTTGGAAAATCTATTATGACTGCTCTGAAAAGTACAAGGAAAAAGGAGTTAGTGTTTTGACATTCCCTTATCCAGGATATTCTTGGTCTTTCAATCACCACATGGGAAGGGTAAACTCAAGAGAAATTTTTGCTCTTCTTGAGTCTGCGTATCAATTTAGGCAACATCCTAATTACCGCTCGTTAGTCAATCAGGCTTTGGTCGCTCAAGGAATTTTTACCCCAAATGTTAGAGCGGATTCTGGGCAAGTAGATGCTTGGCGTGATTATCAACAAATCCTCCCTGATTTAGGACTAATCTACTCTACAAGATATATTAGACAGCCACAATTAACACCCATTGGATTAATGTATATTGATGGTACGATTGGCTACTCTGAACTTTTTTCTACTCAAGTTCTTGGTTACCAGTATCCAAATGGGCATAAGACAGATATATCTCCTGCGCTAAGGAAAGAATTATCGCAAGGAGGAATTAGCGCTCCCACAAATAGAATGGAACTGGATGTCAATTCAGGAATTCTGATAAAGCCAGGAGTGCTGATTCTACAAATTTTGGTTGAATTGCACCACCAAGGTTATGTTCCAACTCTAGATACCCGTGAGTGTCTTCTAGCACTCGTACCTACAATTTATAATAGTGACTGGCAAGAGGCTTACACAAGATTATTGCAACTGAGACAGACAGGTGATACATCTGAGGCAGATCAGCGAAGACTGCGAGATGTTCAAGAGTGGTTTCAGTTTTTGGGTCAAAGTGATTTTGCAGTTAAAGAAGGGAACAAAATTTCACTCTCATCTACGGCTCTAGCAGAAATTGAGCAACTTCAATCTATTTTGAATTTTCATGCCGACCCAGTAACTTTTTGGATACCCCAAAGTTCAGTTGAGCGTGAAAATGCTCTAGCATGGTACGGCTTCTTTGGCAGCCCAAGTATTGAATCTCAGTGGATAACACCGGAGGAGGTACGTAACCAAGACTACCTTTTAGAAAACTACCCCGATCGCGAATTGATTGATGACATTGGTATTCCTCCTGTAGTTGTTGAGGTGTCAGAAATTAACCTTAGACCTTTTTTTCCAAGCATTCCTGAATTTGTTGATGTAAATATTGACGTTGATGTTGAAAACATCATTCAGGGTAGGATACGGCTACGTGATAAAACACGTCAACATCAAGAAATCATTGCACGACTTGCAAAAAGGCTGACAGAACTCGCGTACAATGTGGCAGACGATCCAAACTCAGTTGATTTACTTGCAGAGAAGGACGGCTATGAAACCATTTTTGAGGTAAAGACGATTAATCGCCGAAACTTCCAACCACGCATTCGTTTAGGTGTAGGGCAGCTATCAGAGTATCGATACAGACGACAACTTCAAACTCAAATAAGACCAAACTCTATTCTGGTTCTCGGTAATACTCTCCAACTTCCAACATGGACACCCGATTACTTTTCATCTGACGTAAATATCGGACTGCTATGCTCTAGAGCAGATTCGTTTTTAGCATTAACAAATGGAACAGTTGAACTTGAGATTCAAAATGCCAGTTAAGGGCATAAATGCCTTGTCGTCAACTTAAATCTACTGTCTTCACTTACAATCTCTATGTACCGCCCTCACTGATGATTAAGGTTAACTAGATATTTATTATATTCAACGTTTCCATAGGATCTTTTACTATATACGGCTGTACAAGAATTACAGTCATTTGTGAGTCCAATAATCTAAAATTTTCCTTGTAATAACACTTATAATTGGCACTCGTACAAATGTTTTTCAGGCAAGAGTTTTTGAGCTAATAAGCACTACCCAAAGCGATCGCATTCAAGCTGCGCTTTAGTCGCCACAAAATTTACTGTAGTAATACCAATTCTTTATAAAGCTGCGCTAAAGTAGATAGCGGTGTGCGGAAGGTAAGAGTGATGGGTCGTCCGTTCCAAGTAGAGATAGCTGAAAGCAAAGAGAAGTTAGAGAAAGACCTCAAACAGGTGAGGACAGCAAACAGCAAAGAAAGATTACAAATGCTCTACTTGCTCAAAAGTGGCAAGGTAAGCAGTAGACAAGAACTAGCTTCATTGCTTGGGCGAGATCAAGCAACAATTACTCGATGGCTGAGAAAGTATAAAGATCGTGGGCTAAAAAGTTTGCTGGAAGTCAAATTTCCACCCGGAAAAGTGGGGATTGTGCGTGGAATAGCCTTAGAACGTCTCAAACAACGATTAGAGGAGGTGGAAGGGTTCAATAGCTATGGTCAAATCCAACAATGGATTCAAAAGGAGTTGGGATTAGTTATAGCCTACAAAACGGTGTATCAGCTTGTTCGGTACAAACTTGGGGCAAAGCTCAAAGTTCCTCGTCCTCGAAGTCTAAAACAACACCCAGAAGGCATAGCTCACATTCAAAAAAAATGCCTCAAGCCTTCAAGTTTTTACAGGAGGAATTTGGTGGCTCAAAACGATTAAGGTACTTGTGCCAAGATGAAACGCGATTGGGACTCAAGACTATCTCTGGGCGTTTAATTACAGCCAAGGGGGTTAAACCTCTGGGATTAAACCAATGGCAACGAGATAACTTTTATCTGTATGGAGTATTAGAGCCGGAAAGTGGCTACAGTTTTTTCTACGAATTCTCACATCTTGACGGTGAGTGTTTTCAAAGGTTTTTAAAAATACTTGCGGTGGAACTTGGGGATGATGTGGCGGTAATGCAGATGGATCAAGGGTCGTTTCACCGTTCCTTAGCTGTTGAGTATCCAGAAAATATTATCCCAATTTTTCAACCCTCTAATTGCCCTGAACTAAATCCCATTGAGCGGTTTTGGGAGTTCCTTAAAAGCAAACTTGAGTGGGCAAATTATCCCTGTCTTACTCAATTGCGACAGAAGTTATCGAAGGTACTAGAAACCATTACACCGCAAATAATTGCTTCTCTCACTTCTTATGATTTCATTCTTGAAGCTTTGTTTGGTGCAGCTTTATAAAGAATTGGTATAAGTTGTTCATTGTAACCATTGCCAAGCTAAAGCTAGTAACACCGCAACTATTGCGCCAATTAAGGTATTAAAAATATTCACTACTTCATTAGTAAGCCAATCTATTTTTGCTTGCAGTGTTGCGCCAATGACGC
>JAPJOW010000035.1 GCA_030826005.1 Aliterella sp. RAGGC_92 | reverse complement strand
CGAACGTTAAAGCAACACCATTCTTTGCGCCGCCATATAGTTGCTACAACCCAGCCATTATGTTCTAAAGCATCCGCTACATCGGCGGCTTGGTCGAGTAATATTCCACTAAATATCCCCCAAGTTGTCGGCTTGCAAAGGGCGCTGATTTGAGGAATTAGGCGAATAATTACTTCAGCTAAAATATTGCACATAATGCCATCGACTTGTTCGTCATGCAGCAGCTTTTGTACTTGTTCTACACTACCTTTATCTACAAGTAAGCGATCGCCTGCAATTTTATTCAACTCCCGGTTACTGGTTGTAGATTCAACAGCAAGTAAGTCTGTATCTACGGCATAAACTTTACTCGCACCGAGGAGCAATGCACCAATCGAAAGAATGCCCGAACCACAGCCAATATCTGCCAATACTTCGCCTTGGGAATCTTCATCAATCCGCATTTCCAAGGATTCCAAACATAGCTGCGTTGTTGCATGATTACCCGTCCCAAAAGCCATTCCTGGGTCGAGAGTTAGAACTAAGCGAGTTGTATTTTCTGGTACTTTTAGCCAGGCGGGATTAACTAAAAAACAATCGCCAATTTCTTCCGGCTGCCAGTAGTCTTTCCAACTACTCGCCCAATCTTCTTCATCCATCAATTGCCAGTGCATAGACGGCGCAGGCAATTCGGCAATTAAAGCATCTTGCCGCAGCCACAAGGACAGCGCTGCCAAATCTAGCAGTTGGACTTGATTTCTGGGTAAATAAGCCTTAACTAAACTAGCAGCGCCATTACTTTCACTTGCCGTCCCTTGACAGCCGAACTTATCCAAGCGCCAAAAAATTGATTCTTCTAAGCTTGAATCACAATTAATCTGTAGTTCCCACCAACTATTTGCCATAAATTAGCAACGCTATAAAGTAACCGTGTAAGCATCTCTAATTCCGGGAACTTTGATAATTTCCTCTCTAATTCCATCGGGTAAAGGATCGTCTAAACTCAACACCATCACCGCATCGCCACGCACAATTTTACGTCCTACCTGCATACTAGCGATGTTGACATTAAAGCTTCCCAGCAACGAGCCAATTTTACCAATAAGTCCCGGCATATCGCGGTGCAAAGTAAACAGCATATGTTGAGTTGGCGGAACGTTGATTGGAAATTCGTCAATATCTGTAATCCGAATTTCACCATCTCCAAGTAGCGCACCTGTAACCGAGTGTGCGCCTAAAGAACCTTTAGCTTCTAAGTATAAAGATCCCGCATAATCGCGAATCGCTGCATCCCGCGTTTCAATCACTCGTATTCCCCGCTCTTTTGCCTCGATACTGGCATTTACATAATTTACTCGTTCGCGCAAGGCTTCCGAAAGCAATCCTTTTAGCGATGCTACTACTAATGGCTGGCTTTTATTGGTAGCAAGTTCGCCTTGGAGTTTGACATTGAGCAATTCAACTCTACCCCCTGCCAACTGACCGACAAATTTACCTAGGGTTTCGGCAAGCTGCATATAGGGTCGCAGTTCTTCCATCACATCTGGGCTAATACCGGGGATATTTACCGCACTACGCGCTGGTAAGCCTAGTAGTACGTCCCGAATTTGCTCGGCGACATCAATTGCTACGTTTACTTGGGCTTCGGCGGTAGATGCGCCTAAGTGCGGAGTTAAAATTGCTTGTTTGCCCAAGGCTTTAAGGGGCGATTCTCCCAAGGGTTCGGTTTCGTATACGTCTAAAGCCGCGCCGCCAATTTGTCCTTTTTCTAAAGCTTCAGCTAAAGCAATTTCGTCAATAATGCCGCCTCTAGCACAGTTGATAATTCGGGCGTTGGGCTTCATTTTGGCTAAAGCTTCGGCGTTGATGAGGTGAGTTGTTTCAGGAGTTTTGGGAATGTGTAGGGTAATGTAGTCAGCTTCTCGTAGCAGTAAATCCATATCTACCAAACGACAGCCTAACTGTTCGGCGCGTTCGTTAGAAATAAACGGATCGAAGGCAATTAGTTTCATGCCCATTGCTTTAGCTACGTTAGCTACATGAGAGCCAATTTTGCCTAAACCAACTACTCCTAAAGTTTTTTTGTAAACTTCTGCGCCTACATAACTTTTACGATCCCACTGTCCGCTTTTTACCGAGGTATTGGCATCGGGAATGTAGCGCGAGAGTGCCATCATCATCGCTAAAGCGTGTTCGGCGGCGGCGATTGTATTTCCTTCGGGGGAATTTACAACTACGATGCCTCGGCGCGTTGCGGCGGGGACATCGACGTTATCTACACCCACACCCGCACGTCCGATAATTTTTAGCTGAGTTCCCGCATCAATAATTTCTTTAGTAATGCGGCTGCCAGAACGAATCATTAATGCGTCATACTCTGGAATGATTTGGATTAGTTGCTCTGGCGATAAATTGGTTTTTATATCAACCGTCGCAACTTGAGAGAGGATGTCAATTCCAACTTGGTCAATGGGGTCAGATACAAGAACTTTGGGCATTTTTCGTTTAAGAAGTCGCGCTATACTTCGCTTTTACAGTGGGCAATAAGTTTTAACTTTAGCTAGGCTTGGGTGCGTGTCAACACTTCAAAACTTGAAGAATGTTTGCCTAAAGGCAATTAGCGCCTAACTAGGAGGCGCACAAGCTTTGATTATCCCTGCCATCTTAAAAACAACTATAGT
The DNA here is from genome assembly GCA_030826005.1 of Aliterella sp. RAGGC_92. GTDB lineage: Bacteria > Cyanobacteriota > Cyanobacteriia > Cyanobacteriales > Chroococcidiopsidaceae > Aliterella. The sequence goes on along the minus strand of JAPJOW010000035.1, from coordinate 21,945 downwards.
TTACGGTGTTTAGGGCATACTCGCCGCAAGTTAAACTATAACCCAAAGCCGAAACAAGCACTAACAAAATCTATTGCATTTTTATGAACTATCTTATCGCCGTCATGAGCGATCGCATTCAAGCTGAAACTGCCTACGTTACTCTAGAAAAAGAAGGCATCCCTGTAGCAAATATCAGTATTTTGGGTAAAGGTTACAAAACGGCGGATGAGTTTGGTTTAATCGATCCCAATAATGAAGCTAAAAAACAATCGCGTTTGCTCTCTTTTTGGTTAGTACCTTTTGGCTTTATTGCTGGCGGGGCTTTTAATTTGCTAACAGGTTTAAATACTTTTCCTTGGGCGGGAGATGTAGGTAATGTTGTCATTGGCGCTCTTTTAGGCGCGGGTGGCGGCTTGATGGGCAGCTTTTTCGCTGGTGGTGGCGTAGGTTTAACTTTGGGGGGCGGGGACGCGCTTCCCTACCGCAACCGTTTGAATGCAGGCAAGTATTTAGTAGTGGTTAAGGGATCGGATCTTGTCACTCGTCAGGCTAACCGAGTATTGAGGCAACTTGAACCGGAGAATTTGCAAGGTTATAACGATCCAGATGAGCAATAGGGGACAAGGTGAAGAAAAATTTAAAACTCAAAACTATTATTAAATGTTGCCAAGAGAAGAAATTTTAAAAGGTGTCGAAAATCGCGATACTATCGCGCGGGTAATCGATCGCACAGAACAAGCAATTAAGACGTGGGAGGTGGTTTTAACAGACTTTCTCTCTCCTCCAGAACTTGTGGAGTTACAACGGGCATTTAGCCGCCTTACAGAGGTGCAAATAGTGGCTTGGGGTGGTTACGAACAAGCGGAACGTCAACGGGTGGCAATTGCCCGCGTGGAAGTGCCTCTAGAACGCTCTCAAGTGGAGTTAGTGGCGCTGGAAATTGCCGGAAACTTCTTGTTTGATACGGCGACTCATCGCGACTTTTTGGGGGCGATGTTGGGGACGGGAATCGTCCGCGAAAAGACGGGCGATATTATTGTATTGGGCGAACGAGGGGCGCAGGCGATCGCAACTCCAGAAATTGCCGAATTTTTAGAAATGAATTTGCAACAAGTGCGTTCTGTTCCGGTAAAAACTCAGCGTATCGATTTAAGCGAGTTAAAAATTAGAGAACCCAAAAAGAAGGAGTCAACGACGGTTGAGGCTTCTTTAAGGCTAGATGCGATCGCGTCAGCAGGTTTTGGAATGTCTCGCAGCAAAATGTCGGATTTAATTGATGGCGGCGATGTGCGCGTCAACTGGAAAGATGTTACTCAAGCAAGTTATCAAGTTAAGTCTGGCGATCTCATTGCTGTTAGCGGTAAAGGAAGGTTAGAAGTTGGCGAGATTATGATTACTAAAAAAGAACGCTATCGCATCCAGCTAACTCGCTATATGTAGAGTAATAAATTTTTTTGCATGAATACCCCTAAATTCCCCATCTTTTGGGGGCAAAAAACTATCCACATCTTGAGTTATAACGATTATTAAAAGTACAAAAAACTGCTTGCGCGAATCTAGGAGCGCCCCCTAAATCCCCCAACCTTGGGGGACTTTTAAACTCTGTCCCTCTAGAATTAGGGAGTCAGGGGGGGCAAAAAATTATGCGATCGCTAATTTTTACTTACTCCCGTACCTAAAATAGTTTTCCATAAGTTTACTAAGGCTTCTCTCGGTAAAAATCGCGGGATATTTACAAGTAATTGGTTTCTAATATCCCCAGGTACGATGCTGGAATGGTTATTTTTTAATGCTTCTAAGGCTTCGCGTACTATTACTTCAGGAGGTGTAGCATTTACCTCGGCGGCTTTGGCTAAAAAGCTGGGAAACTCTGCATCGGCAAAAAAGCTTGTAGGCGATGGGCCAGGACAAACTGCCAAAATGTTAACGTTGTAACTGCGGTTTTCTGCCCACAAAGCTTCGCTAAAACTCAATACAAAAGCTTTACTAGCTGCGTAAACGGTAAAATACGGCATTGGTTGAAAAGCGGCGCTCGATGCCATATTAATTATCCCCCCCAAACGGCGATCGCGCATTCCGGGTAAAAAATGGTGGGTTAAATCTACTAAAGCCAATATATTTAATTGAATTATGTTTAGCTGTTTCTCTCTATCTCGCTCGGCGAAATCACCGTAGTCACCAAAACCCGCGTTGTTAACCAATAAATCGATAGTGAGTCCTTTTTGGTTTACCTTGTCAAATAAATCTTTTGCAGCGTTTGGGGCGATTAAATCTTGAACAATAACATCTACATCAATGTTGTACTGCGATCGCAATTTTTGAGCTAATAATTGCAGCTTTTCTTCGGATCTTGCTACCAAAACTAAATTCATTTGCTTCTGGGCTAATTCTTGGGCGAAAGTTTCCCCAATTCCCGCCGAAGCTCCGGTAATTAAAGCTGTTTTCATTAACTAATATTGTTTAAACTTGTTAAATCTTAACGATTTATCTTAAAAAAATGCTCTATCAACCGGAGGGAATTAAGTATAAAATAATTTTCTGATAAAATCATATAAATGATGCGCTAGTTCTAGTTTGCTGCAAGCGGGAATTTCTACTTGACGATTGGCATCAATAAAAACCGCAGTGTTAGAATCGCTGCCAAAACCACTATTAGGTAAATCTATAGGGTTAGCTGCGATCGCATCTAACTTTTTTGTCCGTAATTTCTGCAATGCTGGCGTAACAATATCTCCTGTCTGAGCAGCAAAACCAATCAAACGCTGATGAGGTTGTTTAAGAAGTCCTAATTGAGCCACAATATCCCCTACAGGTTCTAAAGGTAAACTTTGCGGGAGGGAGGATTTGGGCAACTTTTCGCTGCTGTAATTAGCTGGCTTGACATCTGCTACCGCCGCCGCCATGATGATGACATCCGCATTGGCAAAGTTTTTTAACATTGCTTGACGCATTTCTTCAGCGCTTACTACCCCAATTGCTTCAACTCCTAAAGGTATATCGCCGCTTAATGTGGTGTGAATTAGAGTAACTATTGCGCCTCTATTTACCGCCGCTTGAGCTAAAGCTAAACCCATTTTGCCTGTAGATGGATTGCCAATAAACCGGACAGGATCTAAGTATTCGCGCGTTCCTCCGGCGCTAATTAATACTCGTTTTCCTATCAAGTCTTGCTGTCCTTTGGCATACAGAAGCGATCGCAAATTAGCCAAAATCTCTTTTGGTTCTGCCATCCGTCCCGCACCTACGCGATCGCAAGCTAATAACCCATACCCCGTTTGCATACCATAATATCGCTTATCTGTCAATAATTGCTGCCAGTTACGCTGTACAGATAGTTGCTGCCACATTTCGGTATTCATGGCAGGGGCGAGTAAAATTGGACAATTAGAAGCTAAAACTGTATTAGTTAGCAGATTGTCCGCCATGCCGTGAGCTAATTTAGCAAGAGTATTTGCGGTTAAAGGTGCAATAACTATAAATTCTGCCCATTCACCCAAATCTATATGTAGAGGGCGATTGAGGGGCTGCCAAAAGTCTTTATCGGTATAAGCTGGATGACGAGCTAGAGTTGCTAAAGTTAAAGGTGTAATAAATTGCTGGGCGGAATCGGTAAGAATTACCCGTACTTCGGCCCCAGCTTTAAATAGCATTGATACAAGTTCGCAAACTTTGTAAGCCGCGATACCGCCGCCTACACCAATTAAAATTTTCCTACCGAGCATTTATGACTCGTCGTAAGGTTCTAAGTCTAGTAAATAAACGAAAGGCTCTACCAATTCTGGACGCTGAAAAGCGATCGCTCGCAGCAAATGCCAATCATTTAATCCGTCAAAAGCATTTTTGTAATTATCCTGCTCTAGACGCATTGCTAAGTCTTCCACTTCCTCGATTGACATGACGGCAATGTCTTGTTTGGAAATGCTCAAAGTTTCTACCATTACTCGCGCCTCCAGCAACATTTAAGTGCAGCACCAGAAACAGTCGCATTGCTGCAACTACCGTTTCTATTTTAGTGGCATAAGTGAAATTGTGTAATTAAATTGTCACTGTTATTTATAACTATACCGATGTCAAAACTGCATTGCTAGTGGTAGTTGCTGCTTCAGTTTGAGTGCAATACACTTCACAAGAATTATTAGGGCTTTCAATCAGCTTAATTTTGTGCAATGTCGCTCCTAATTGCTCGATGGGAAGCTGCAACAAGTCTTGAATGCGAACGGCAATATTTTCCGCCGTTGGCACAATCTGGGCAAAATACGCAATATCTTTATTTAAAAAAGTATGGTCGAATGGCTCAATTACTTGCTCGTCAATAACTGCTTGCAAAGCCCCCAAATCAACTAACATTCCTGTTCTAGGATCTATTTCGCCTTTTACCGTTACTTCTAAATGGTAATTATGACCGTGACCGTTGGGACGAGCGCATTTACCATAAATTTCGACATTTTCTTCATAACTGAGATCGGGATGTGCGAGACGATGAGCGGCGCTAAAGTGAGTGCTGATAGTTAAATAAGCTTCCATACCATTTCCTTGATAATCTGCCCAAAGTTGAGGATGTTCAAATAGTTGAATATTGACTAGAGGTAAATGATTCTCTAGCTTTTGCCAGATAATTCGGGCAATATTTTCAGTCGTGGGCAAAGTTTGTTGAAATTCTGACCAAGCGTCATTAAGGCAGGAATAGTCTAACTGGTTGGTAATTTCGCGTTTAATTACCTGTTTGACTTCGGACAGATTCATCACCATGCCATAGCGATCTAATTCTCCCGCGATCGCCACGTACAATACATAATTATGCCCATGTCCGGGCAATCGGGTACATAAGCCAAAGCGTTGATTATTTTCAGCTTCGCTTAATTCCGGCAACCAATAGCGATGGCTGGCAGAAAATTGAGCGCGGCGATTGACAATACATTGCATGAGTATTTAGACGCGGTTTGTAAAAAATCTTAACCTACCTTCTTACAGCATAAAGCAAGTATTATTCAACCTACTAGCCCAAAACCGGGATTTCTGAAAATATGGGTATGTAGAAGCGATCGCGGCAATATATTAATTAATGAGCATATAACCCTATGTCTAAGGTAGTTGATTGGGAAGCCTTAGCTAGGCAACTTGGAGCATTTGAAAATAATAGTGAAATTTATAGTAGTAACATGGCTAAACAAGCTATTGAGCTTCTTTTAGGGGAAGAAACTTTACTTGGCGCTGTAGACTATTATATTTCCGGGAAACCTGGCAGCGAATTAGCGCGTTTTGTTTGGTGGCAATTACGCCCTTGGTCAGCAATGCAATACTGCTATAACATCTACAAGTCAAATGAAGACATTGAGAATAAAAGGACTGCAATTGAGCTTTTGCGTGTTGTAGGCGATCGCCGTGCTTTAAAATGGGTGGGTGAGTTTCTAGACGATCCTGATGCAGGGATTCAAGTATGGGGGGTTGGGCTATTAGATCAGCTACTTTGGTCAGATTTAATAGAACCATTAGAAGCAAAAGAGTTTTTGAAAAGGGCTAAAAATCATCACAATCCTCAAGTTCGCGACAGAGCTAAATTTGTGCGAAGGTATCTCAAAAACAGAAAGGATTAGACTTCTTGCCAAAGATTTGTTATTTAGTTTGAGCCGAGTTTATCTATAAGCAAGCAGGTTAAGCAAAGTCCGCTAAAGCCGCTTGCACATCCTCATGTAGAGACGCAGCAATCCTAAACAATTCTTGACCGACATGAAGATAGCGATCGTCGTAATTGAGAGGAAAATAGTTTAATTCGTCTAGCCCATCACCTAAATGATTAAGGCAATAGTAAAGATGCGCCGCCGCACTAGCGACAATGGGCGGATTGGGCATCGAGCGAAAAATACTTTGGGCTTCTTTAAGAAAATCGCGGCAATTTTGAAGATAGTCTTGGAATCCTTCTAACAACTCATCATCAAACGGATCTGCCGCTAGTTCGTCAATTTGTTCGTCTAAGGAACTAAGAATGTTAAGCAAAAGCCGATTGACTGGTTGATAAACTTGTTGCAGCCATTTTTGTACTTGCTCGTCTGCCGCTCTGCCGCGTTTGCGAGATGCGCGATCGCTCTTTGGCGAATTTGGTTGGGAATTAACAGGAGAACTATGAACTTTACTAGCGTTCAATTGGCGATCGTAAGATCGCCGATTAGCTGTATCTTTGAGAACTTCGTAAGCCGCATTGATCCGAATAATCTCTTGGCAATCATTTGTTGATTGATGGCTATCAGGATGAAATTGCTTGACCAAACGGCGATAAGCCTGCTTAATCTCCGCGCCTGTGGCATTAGGAAGCACCTGGAGGGTGTCGTAGTGGTTATTAAAGTCTGCCATTTCACCACTTTAGCGCAAGAAAGAGGGCAAAAGTAACAGTATATTGCCCTCTTACCTTTACTCTCTAATCCCTGCTACGGCCGGGACTCGCGGCTCTAAATCTTGGAACAATGGCGTGCTTAAATAGCGTTCGCCAAAACTCGGCTGAATCATCACAATCAAGCGTCCGGCGTTTTCCGGGCGTTGGGCATAAACGATCGCTGCCTTTAATGCCGCACCGGAAGAAATACCCGAAAGTAGCCCTTCTTCCCTTGCTAAACGACGACCATAGGCAATGGCTTCATCATCGCTCACTTTAATGACTTCATCAATCATATCTACCTTCAAAACTTGGGGAATAAAACCCGCGCCGATGCCTTGAATTTTGTGCGCGCCGGGGTTTCCTCCCGATAATACAGGGCTATTAACCGGTTCAACGGCGATCGCTTTAAAACTCGGCTTTTTTGCTTTAATTACTTCCGCAACCCCCGTAATTGTTCCCCCAGTACCTACTCCGGCGACGATCGCATCGACTTGTCCTTCGGTATCTTCCCAAATTTCTAGGGCAGTAGTTTCGCGGTGAATTTGCACGTTTGCGGGGTTGCGGAATTGCTGCAACATATACGCATTGGGGGTTGTATCGACGATCGTTTGCGCTCGCCGAATTGCTCCGCTCATGCCTTCAATTCCTGGGGTAAGTTCTAACTCTGCTCCATAAGCCCTTAGCATTGCCCGTCTTTCGCCGCTCATCGTGTCGGGCATAGTCAGTACTAAGCGATACCCTCTAGCGGCGGCGGCCATTGCTAAAGCAATTCCTGTATTTCCTGAAGTTGGTTCTACTAATATTGTCTTTCCTGGGGTAATTAGTTTTTCTTTTTCGGCAGCATTAATCATACTTACCCCAATTCGGTCTTTAACGGAGGCAGAAGGATTCATGCTTTCGAGTTTCACCACAATTTGCGCTACACATCCCTCAGCTTGGGGAATGTTGTTTAGCTGCACTAAAGGAGTGCGACCGACTAACTCTGTAATATCGCGAGCAATACGCATAGTTTTAGTTAATTAGTGTTTATTTTGTAAAATCTATTCAACAGCAAACCAAATCGTAGACTTTAAAACAATTACCCCTAGTTTAGATGTAATACATTAAATTCAACTGCTTTCTAGCAGAGCGTTGATCGCATAGATCCTGAAGCGTATAATTTTTTAGCACTAAGTCTGCCGCTTGCCGCGCTTCCTGCCAGATTTCTTGAATCACCGCACTTTCTAACGTTTTGGGATTAGTTTCTTCTTCCGATGAAGAATTAGCGTTTAACCCCTCTAAGCATCCCATAACCTCCAATAAACTAATTTTCCAAGGTTCTCTTGCTAGGATGTAACCACCTTTTGCACCACGTTGACTTTTTACTATCCCCCCACGCCTCAAGGTTGCTAGTAGCTGTTCCAAATAGCGATCGGGGATATTTTGCTCGGCGGCAATTTGCCGAATTTGCAGAGGTTCTCCGCTAGTATAATGACTCGCTAGTTCTAGCAAGGCAAGCAAGGCATATTCAGATTTACAAGAGATTTCCACAGGCAAAAATAAGCGCGAAAGATAATTAACATTGTTATCGGCTTTATATTCATTATACTACGGTTCTCCACTGGGGTTTGTTTGTTTAAAAATAGTAATTTTTGCGGGGGAAAAAGACTTTTGCCCCTATTTGGAAAGAAAAACCCCGCACCTAAGCGGGGTTTTGAGCATTCAGGGAAACTTAATTGGGTTTAGAAAGTGAATGTTGTTCTTAAAGTACCAATTACTATGTCCTCACGAGGGCCGCTTTGACCTGGGGCAGTTAACCAGATTACACCAGGAGTAAGAGAGATGTTGTCTGTTAACTGATACTTGTAAAAGCCTTCAATGTGGTAGCCATACTCAGCATCGTAGTTACCAGCACCGGGAGCATCTAAGTCTCTTAGGGTTGGTTCAACTCCAGCAATAATCCCTAAAACGTTACCTTCTTTGCCTAAGTCGGGGAACGAAACGCCTAAAGCGTAGCTCCAAACATCCGCATTACCAACATCGATTAGCTCAACATCGGTCTTAGTTACCCAGCCGCTAATAGAAATGCGATCGCTTAACCGCAAGGCGGCGGATAATCCATAGGAGTCAGTACTAAGTTTAGTTGCTCCGCCTAAAAGCGAACTAGGATCGTTTGCTTGAGAAGTACCTACTACTGGTGTGCCAATGCCTCTAGAAGCGGAACTTCCGTAATCAAAAATTCCATCCCCCGCATTGTGATAGCCTCTAACGTAGGTTGCCGCCAATGCTACGCGATCGCCTAAATTAAAGTTTATTTGCCCTAACGCACTAAAGTCACCCTCAATAAAGCCTAAGTCTCCATTCACTAGACCCCCAGTAGTCCCAGGATCGTTGGCATTGTCTGCAAAATAACCCAAACTGATCGATGTTGCACCTAATACCCCTCTTTCGCCAAAAGGAATACTGAAGCCGCCGCCCGCACCGCCACCAATGTTATAAATTGGGTTGTGTTCGGCAAACGTCGAGAGCGCGCCATTACCTCCGGTAAAACCTTCAAAGTATGGGTTTACTGTCGGTATAAAGTCAGGATAAATTCCGCCAACGGCAGCTAGATAAACGCGGGCTTTACCGAATATCGTAAATTCGTAAGCTGCCCAGTCCAAAAAGGCGCGATTGTCTGTTGAAGGGTTGAGGTTAAAGGTTTGCTGTCCTTCAAAAGTTCCGCCAGTATCAAAGGTTTGCGGATTCCCGGCGGCTAAACGGGTATGTAAAATATCTGTCCCGGTAAAGCTGCTTTGAAATTCCAGCCGGGCGCGGGCTTGCAATACTGTATTGTTGTTATCTCCGACGGTTTCACCAAAAGCATCAGTAACGACGGCAACTACTTCGCCTAGTAGCTTGGTTGTAGTTGAAAATTGATTGGCTTCTAGTTCGGCGGTGACAGCTTCTAAGCTATCTACTCTACCGCGCAAGGTGGCAAGCTCTGTAGCAAATTCTTCTTGCAATCTTTGCAAAGTTGCCAAGTCTTCGCGTCTTACAGCATCGGCGGTAGCTGTAGCAATTAATTCGTTAACTCGATCCAAACAAGCATTTAATCCGGCGGCAAATTCGTATCTTGTGGTTGCTCGATTTCCCCGATACGTGCCGTCAGGATAACCTGCAATACAGCCATAGCGCTCTACTAATGATTGCAATGCCTGAAATGCCCAGTCTGTAGGCTGTACGTCTGATAACTGCGATACAGATGTTACTTGAGCAATGGAGTTGTCTCCTTTCCCTTCATTGCTGTAGGTATTTATCTGGCTTAAGGTATCAACGGAGGTATTAGCGGCGGGTGCTGCGGTACTTATTTGAGCGATTTTTAGCTCTTTTTCTGCCGTTAATACTTGTAGCTCGGTTTGGGCTACTTCTGTTTCGCTAGTTGTTGCCGTCGCCACCGGCGCGATCGCAACTGTTGCCCCGATTACTGCTGGATATAATAATAGAGCTTGCCAAAATATCTTAGACATCGTTTATTCCTCACACCTTCAACTAAAAAATTATCGATCGCCGACGGATAAGCCGTCTGTCAATTTACTCACACTTTACCGAAGGAGTCACACTAGGAAAATTCTATAGCTAAGTTATCTCAACGTAAAGCTTAATTAAGATTTAATTAATATCCAACGATTTGAGTTGATAAAACGAGTTTTGTATAATAAGTAACAAATTATTTGCTGTTATTATGATTGTTTCCATCCAATTGAGCCAATATTTGTAGCTCAATTGGGTAGGCGAGGGGAAAGAGTAATCGTTAGGTTATAGTATGTTTTTTAGCAAATCTTATACTTACACGCAATTACTATTTATTTTATTTTTTAAATCCAAAATTAATTGCTAACATTTATAGGAACTACAACAGAGTAAAATTTGGAGTTATCTATTTTAAAAGCTACTTCTTTAGCAGTTGTTAAGTTAAATATACGAGCATTAATCCCCTGAGATTGTAATTGTTGAGCGAGGTTAAGAGCGTTTAAATTTTTACTAAAAACTCCTGCTTGAATTACAGATTTGCCTTGATGTTGGCGGATAAAAGCCGTTGGAATTAACTGTCTAACTCGCTCAAGCTGAGTTGAATCATCATTAGTAATATATACCAGGTAGCTATCGAGTATTTGAGCAACAGGTAGTTCTGGTACGCGAAAATCGAGATCGCGGGGAACAAATACTTCATCTACGATTTGCGGGTTAGACTTATTTAATGATGGAGGTGGAGGCAAAGTTTCGACTACAGTTTGGGCGCTTGCAGAGAGGCTATAAAATGATTGAGTAAGAGTAGGAATTACTGCACCTAATCCTAGGATAAATTGACAGCAAAAAAAGACGGCAGTTTTGTTTATCCGATTCATGTTTGGAGTATTAGTTGATAAATGTATTGAAAGCGATCGCGTACTTTTTAAAGTTCTAGCCGATTGCTACAAATAAGAAGACTATAAAACTAACATTAGGTTTCTTTAAATTTGAATTCAAGCGCAATTTCTCGGAAAAATTTCCCTAAAAAATAATTACTGGCGCAAAAATTCCGTAAATATGCGGTATTTTTGCTCGTGGCAGCCCTCGTTCAACAACGAAAGTGTTAACTTATAAGTTGTTACCAGCATTTGGGTAAATTCAAGTTTATGAACAAAGTTGCGATCGGTTTATCTGGTGGTGTAGATAGTTCCACCGCCGCCGCTATTTTGCAAAGTCGCGGTTATGAAGTTGTCGGCTTGACTCTTTGGTTAATGAAAGGGAAAGGTCAATGCTGCTCGGAAGGTATGGTAGATGCGGCGGAACTTTGTCAGCAATTAGGTATTCCCCATCATGTAGTTGATAGCCGGGAAGTATTTGCGGCAAATATTATCGATTACTTAGTCGCTGGTTACAGCGAAGGTATTACACCTCTGCCTTGCTCGGCTTGCAACAAGTCGGTCAAGTTTGGCCCTATGGTTAAATATGCCCGTGAAGAATTGGGCATCGATAAAATTGCTACAGGTCATTACGCACAGATTACTTATGACGAAGCATCGGGGCGCTACCAGTTGCAACGGGCGGTAGATCGCAATAAAGATCAGTCTTACTTTTTATACGATCTCAGTCAAGACTTATTAGCCGCTTCAATATTTCCGTTAGGGGAATACGCAAAAGCTCAAACGCGCCAAATAGCGGCGGATTACGGGCTAAAAACTGCGGACAAAGCCGAAAGTCAAGACTTGTGTTTAGTAGAAAGTCACGGCTCGATGCAAACATTTTTGGACAAATATATTGCTCCTAAAAAAGGCGATATAGTTAACTTGCAAGGCAAAGTATTGGGTCAACACGACGGCGTACATCACTATACAATTGGGCAGCGTAAAGGGCTAGGAATCGCTGCTCCAGAGGCTTTGTATGTAGTGGGGTTAGATGCAGTGACCAATAAAGTAATTGTAGGCGATCGCACCTGTGCCGATAAAATTGAATGTACCGCAAACCGAGTTAACTGGGTAAGCATTGACGAACCTACAACGCCAATTCGCGCTGAAGTTCAGGTACGTTACCGTTCGACGGCTGTACCTGTAACAGTTATTCCGTTAGAAAATTCGCGCGTGAAGTTAGTATTTGACGAACCGCAATTTAGTATTACTCCCGGTCAAGCGGCAGTTTGGTACGATGGCGATGTGGTATTAGGTGGCGGCATTATTGAAAAGTAGAGTTAAAAAATTATCACCTTTGATAATTTCCTACTATGCCGAAACTTGACGATAGATTAGCAACTTTTTATGCCAGCGATCGCAACCAATGGCGAGAATGGTTAAAACAAAATCATCGGACATCTTCTTGTATATGGTTGGTTTACTACAAGGTAAAAAGTGGTAAACCAAGCGTTCGATATAGCGAAGCCGTAAAAGAAGCTTTATGTTTTGGGTGGGTTGAAAATGCCAAACGCCCAGAGACGAGGTTAAAAAGAATCGAGCAAACGATAACTTCCGCAGCGCAGAACAAAAATCCCTTAGCTCGATGATGCTGCAATATCTTGGTACGATAGGTGCTTGTAGATGAAATCTAAATATTATGAGTTATCGAGACAGTATTGCTCCTCACGGAATGCAACTAATTAATCGCATTGCTTCCCCCGAACAAAAACAAGAATTTTTAGAAAAAGCTGAAGTTTTGCCGCGAGTGCAACTAGATGAGCGTGCTGTTTCCGATTTAGTCATGCTGGCGATTGGGGCGTTTAGTCCCTTAACGGGATTTATGGAACAAGAGGATTACGATCGCGTAGTTAAAGATATGCGGCTGGCTAATGGCTTACCTTGGTCAATTCCGATTACTTTATCTGTAACAGCAGAAGTTGCAACTCCTTTAAAAGAAGGGAGTTTAATTCGCCTTGACGATCCTACAGGCAAGTTTATCGGGGTTTTGGAATTAAGCCAAAAGTATAGCTACGACAAAGCTACTGAAGCAATTAACGTTTATAAAACTGACGATGCCAAGCACCCAGGCGTACAAGTAGTTTATAACCAAGGTGAAATAAATCTTGCAGGCTCAATTTGGCTATTGCAACGCGAAGATCATCCCCAGTTTCCCGCTTACCAGATCGATCCGCTTGAGTCGCGGCGAATGTTTAAGGAAAAAGGCTGGAAAACAATCGTTGGCTTTCAAACTCGCAACCCTATCCACCGCGCTCACGAATATATCCAAAAATGCGCGATGGAGACGGTAGATGGTTTATTTTTGCATCCTTTAGTCGGCGCAACCAAAGAAGACGATATTCCCGCCGATGTGCGGATGCGCTGTTATGAAATTATTTTAGAAAATTATTACCCCCAAGATCGGGTAATTTTGGCGATTAATCCCGCCGCTATGCGCTACGCTGGGCCGCGCGAAGCAATTTTTCATGCAATTGTACGCAAAAACTACGGTTGTACCCATTTTATCGTCGGGCGGGATCATGCGGGTGTTGGTGATTATTACGGTACTTACGACGCGCAACACATCTTTGATGAGTTTGAATCTGTGGAATTGGGCATTGTCCCCATGAAATTTGAACACGCTTTTTACTGCACCCGTACTGAATCTATGGCGACGACAAAAACAAGTCCTAGCAATCCTTCAGAGCGGATTCATTTATCGGGGACAAAAGTACGGGAAATGCTGCGCCGGGGCGAACTTCCACCGCCTCAGTTTTCCCGCCCAGAAGTCGCCGCCGAATTAATTAGAGCTATGCGACTGCCTGTAGAGGCATAACTTCCTGTTAGGCTGATAGCTGGTGGCTGATGGCTGATAGCTATGAAACGGCGGGATTTTTTTAAAAGAACAGGTTGGATACTAGCAACGCTAGGTATTAGTGAAGCACAGTGGATAAAATTGGGCGATCGCGCTCTTAATGCGATCGCTTCTCCACTCAAGCGCAAACTAGCTCTACTCGTGGGTATTAATCAATATCCCGGTAATTCACCTCTAGCAGGCTGCATTACGGATGTTGAGTTGCAAAAAGAATTACTGATTCACCGTTTTGGTTTTGTAGCTGCGGACATTCTCACGTTGACCGATAAACAAGCAACTAGAACCGAAATTGAGAATGCTTTTTTAAATCATTTAACGGCTCAAGCCCAAAGTGGCGACACGGTAGTATTTCACTTTAGCGGTTACGGTCGTCGCCTGCAATTGTCAAAGAAAGGGGAAAAAGTAACGACAAGCAATAGTTTAGTTACTAGCGATGATGGCATAGATAACGATTTGCCAGAACAAACTCTCGAATTATTAGGGCAAAGTCTGGCTACTTCTCAAATTACAACTATTCTCGACACTGGCTTTTTGTCTCCTAGTGTTTCCCCAAGTTACTTAAAAGTCCGCTCTTTACCAGGCTTAGAGCAATGGCAATTGACCCCCGCAGAGTTGGCTTTTCAGCAAGAAATTAAGGATAAACAGCAATTTTTTAAACAACAACTCCCCTTAATTTTAAAGGCTACTGCTAATGGTGGACTCGCTTTAGAGGGACAATGGACGGGCTTTAGTGCGGGGTTATTTACCTACGCTTTGACTCAATATTTGTGGGAAGCTACACCGACAAATATAGTCCAAGTTAGCTTTAGCAAAGTAGCAGATGCGATCGCCCAAACGCAAATTCCTAGCGCTGATGGTGTAATTACGGCGGTGGAAGATAATGGCAAAACTGCCCAGTTGTGGTTAGGAGGTTTACCGCCTACCGTTTTGGAGTATTACAAAGAAAATTCTCAATTAAACACCATAACTGAAGATTCGACGGCGTTACAATTGCAAGTGAAGTCGCGTTATGCTTTAAAAGCTAAAGCTCAAGTTATCGGCAATAATCCCTTACAAGTAGGGCAACTCGTGCGCGAAGCAGTTAGAGTTTTACCCCGCAATGTCAGCTTGAATATTGCTTTAGATCCGAACTTAGAACGAATTGAAAAAGTAGATGCAACTAGCGCTTTTGCGGCTATTCCTCGCGTGTCTTTAATTACAACGGCGGGGCTACCAATAGATTATTTATTTGGACGAGTAATCGAATCCTCCACCAGTCGTTATGGTTTATTTTCCCCCAAACAAGAATTAATTTCTAATAGCGTTGGCGAAGCTGGCGAAGCTGCAAAAGTAGCTGTAAATCGACTAATTCCCAAGTTAAAGACACTTTTAGCCGTGAAATTGTGGCGACTAATCAGTAATGCGGGGTCTTCTCGTTTAGGAGTGGAAGCAACTTTAGAGGTGATTAACCCCGAAAAGCAAGTAATAATGCAACTACACTCTGAGCGATCGCGTTTATCAATTTCTAAGCTCAAAACCTTGGCTTTGAAGGATTCTATACTACTACCGACAATTGCGATAGGCAGTCAAATTCAGTATCGAGTTAGCAATAAGAGCGATCGCCCAGTTTATTTGTTACTTATGGGTTTGGACAGTAATAAAAGTGCGATCGCGCTTTATCCAATTTCACCAACTATTGAACCTAGTAGTTTAGAAAAACCCTTATTGCAAAATCTATTAATTAATCCTGGCGAAACTATAACCGTACCGTCTAACTCGGTTGATTTTCAATGGTTAACCCATACCCCGGCGGCGGTTACAGAAACTTATTTGATTTTGAGCATTGCTAGTTTTACATCGGCTTTAGTGGCTTTGCAAAATGGCATCCAAGCACCCACTGCCGAAAAAGAGTATATTGGAGCGTTATCTAACCCTGTAGAAGTTGCTACGGCGGTATTACAAGACTTGCATAATGCTAGTGGAAACAAACCCGATCTTGACACTTACCACCTAGATGTAAATGCTTGGGCAAGTTTTAATTTTGTTTATCAAGTTGTTTAACTTCTGGTAGGCTACACTTGTTATATCTCTGGAGTTTCAGCTTGCCAACGCAGCAACAGCTAATAGCCTCAGCCTTTCTGTGTCAGTTACTCTCTACTTTGTACCAGCCAATCCAAGTTTTTCGATATGACCAGAGATTTAAGACAATTTACATTCAGGCTGGAGTTAATGATGATATTGCCTTAGTAATCGATCTTGATGGAAGCTGGGAGTTTGTTCTATGATGCCAAATCTGTTTCAAATGACGAATATTGAGCTAAAACGATATATTTCTGAACATCGAAACGATAAAGAGGCATTTCAAGCCGCAATGGAAGTTTTGATGAGTCGCCGAAATCCTGCGAACCTGCAACCTTACCCCTTTGAACTCTCTAATCCTGAGATTGAAGTAGAGGCTATTTTGAGAGAAAAACTCAAAGGGAATTGAGTAGCAAAATTTATCTGCGGCGCACATAAATTAGTCAAAAAATACACTGAACTGCACAAATAACCGTAGCTAAGTTAGCAGAATTGCAATAGCAAAAATTTGTATGCAATATAAAGATTGATGAATTGCTCGTCCCCCCACTATTTTTATGACTTCTGAAATTCAGTTTCTCATGTGCGCGCCCGATCATTACGATGTGGATTATGTCATCAATCCCTGGATGGAAGGTAATCTGCATAAATCATCGCGCGATCGCGCGGTTGAACAGTGGCAAAAATTACACCATGTCTTAGCTTGCAATGCCATTGTAGACCTAGTTGAACCGCATAAAGGCGTACCAGATATGGTATTTACAGCAAATGCGGGACTGGTTTTAGGAGATAACGTAGTTCTCAGCCGTTTTTTTCACAAAGAGCGCCAAGGGGAAGAACCTTACTTTAAAGATTGGTTTGAAGAAAAGGGCTACAATGTCTACGAATTGCCCAAAGATTTACCCTTTGAAGGCGCAGGCGATGCGTTATTAGACCGGGAAGGGCGCTGGCTGTGGGCGGGTTACGGCTTTCGCTCGGAACTCGATTCGCATCCTTATTTAGCAAAATGGCTAGATATTGAAGTATTATCGCTGCGCTTGATGGACGAGAGATTTTATCACTTAGATACTTGCTTTTGTCCGCTTAGTGGTGGTTATTTGCTGTACTATCCTGCCGCCTTTGATGCTTACTCTAACCGCGTGATTGAGATGCGCGTACCCGAAGCAAAGCGGATCGCTATTACGGAAGCTGATGCGGTAAATTTTGCCTGTAATTCAGTAAACATTAATTCCATCGTTGTCATGAATAAAGCCAGCGCTGCTTTAAAAGAGCGTCTGACGAAAGCGGGATTTCAAGTAATTGAAACACCATTAACAGAATTTCTTAAAGCAGGCGGCGCGGCGAAGTGCTTAACGCTGCGCGTAACTGAACCTGTAAGAGCAGAAGTTAGCGCCAATGTATCGGTAGAAAGCCGCACAATTCGCTTAGAAGGTCATTTACTCGATTCAGGCTTAATCAATCAGGCTTTAGACTTAGTTGTAGAAAGTGGTGGTAGTTTTAAAGTTCTCAATTTTAATTTAGGAGAACAAAGACAAAGCACCTCCGCCGCCGAAGTTAAGGTATCTGCGCCATCCCATGAAGTGATGGAAGGAATTTTATCGCAACTAATCGACCTTGGCGCAGTAGATTTACCCCAAGACGAGCGCGACGCGAAGCTAGAACCAGTTGTTCAAGCTGGGGTATCGCCGGATGAGTTTTATGTCACAACTATTTATCCAACAGAAGTAAGGATTGATGGCGAATGGATAAAAGTTCAATCTCAGCGCATGGATGGCGCGATCGCCGTTAAGAAAACTCCTCAAGGTATAATCGCTCGGTGTAAGCTGTTGCGCGACTTGGAAGTAGGCGAACAAGTAGTAGTAGATGTTTTAGGCATCCGCACCGTCCGCAAACCAGAAGTACGAGAACAACGCAATACACAAGAATTTAGCTTTATGTCGGCGGGAGTTTCTAGCGAACGCCGGGTAGAACTTGTAGTAGAACAAGTAGCGTGGGAATTGCGCCAAATCCGCGACCAAGGCGGTAAAGTAGTGGTGACGGCGGGGCCTGTAGTGATACATACAGGCGGCGGCGAACACCTAGCTAGATTGGTGCGTGAAGGCTACGTGCAGGCGCTATTAGGGGGAAATGCGATCGCCGTCCACGACATGGAACAAAACCTGATGGGTACATCTTTGGGTGTGGATATGAAGCGCGGGGTCAGCGTGCGCGGCGGACATCGCCACCATTTGAAGGTAATTAATAACGTTCGTCGTTATGGCAGTATTGCTAAAGCTGTAGAAAGCGGCGCTTTGACTGGCGGTGTTATGTACGAGTGCGTGAAAAACAACGTACCTTTTTCTTTAGCAGGTTCTATCCGCGATGATGGCCCATTGCCAGATACACAAATGGATTTGATTAAAGCTCAAGAAGATTATTCAAAGCTATTAGTAGGCGCAGATATGGTATTGATGCTGTCTTCAATGCTGCACTCAATTGGCGTGGGAAATATGACGGCGGCGGGAGTCAAAATGGTATGCGTAGATATTAACCCGGCGGTAGTAACAAAATTAAGCGATCGCGGTTCGGTAGAATCGGTGGGTGTCGTTACTGACGTGGGTTTATTTTTGAGTTTGTTAGTTCAACAATTAGACAAGCTCACAAGTCCTTATCAATCTTCTACTGTAGGGGGGTAAAAAACACAAAGAAAATACTCTTTTCCTCTTGTTACACCCTTATATAAAGAAAGATTGTTAGTCGGCTTAAGCCGACTTGAGCTATTAGCCTAGGGTTGAAACCCTAGGCAGGCTAGGCTTTAGCGATAGAAGCGGGTTTTTAATGCAAGAGGTATAGCAAAGTTATTCTTGAACATTACCTAAATTAAACAAAAAGGGTACGCTGTTTTTAGATTCGCCCATAACTAAAACTTTGGGCATCTGAGCGCCGCCAGTACGCCAAGCTTCAATTGCTTCTTTTTGCAATACTAATTGTCCCCCTTGAGCTTTCAAGGTTTCTGCCAAAAGCCTTTGCGCCTCCGCTCTACCTTTGGCGCGATTAATATCTGCTTGGGCTTCTTGTTCGGCTTCTTGAGCCACATAGACGGCTCTTTGCGCCCGTTGTTCGGCAATTTGCTTTTCTTCTACGGCTTTAGCAAATTCTGGAGAAAAAGTTAAATCAACGACACTGGTATCTAAGACAATAATGCCGTATTTGTCTAATCTTGCTCCTAAAGCCTCATCGAAATCTTGCTTTAGTTCGTTTCTTTTGGTGATTGCTTCTTCTACCGTTCGCCTAGCGGCGGCAACTTTAAAAGATTCTTGAGTTTGGGGGGCAATAATTTTAGCGACAATATTTTGTAATGTGCCTTGCTTTCTCCTTACTTCTACAACTTGTGTAGGATCGAGACGAAAATTAATGGCAAATCGCGCAGATAAGTCTTGCAAATCCTTGGTAGAACTTTGCGCTGGAACTTCAAACTTCTGCACCGTTAAGTCGTAAATATCAACTACAGAGACAAAAGGCGGCTTAATGTGAATACCTTCAAGTAAAGCTCCATCTCTCGCTTTACCCAAAATGCTAATTACTCCAGCTTCCCCAGGATTAATAATTACAAAAGCATTTAGAGCAATCAAAAGCAATATAGCCGCGATCGCTCCTCCAACTATACCTTGCCAAGATTGGTCATCTTTAACTTTCAATTTTCCCGCTCCTAAATTAATACAATGCGATCGCCCTGTTTATATCTTCACGCACAAAGCCTAGAAATTCTCAACCTTGTTAGCAATAACCGTTTCTTGTGGCAATCTGTATAAAGGTAAATTTTGTACAACTAGCGCTTGCATTGTCTCGCTATCTAAGGGTTTAGAGAACAAATAACCCTGACCGTATTCGCACTTCAATAACTGGAGTTGCTCCATTTGCTGTAGAGTTTCTATACCTTCAGCAACCACATTTAGCCCTAAATTGTAGGCAAGGGATACAATTGTTCGGACTAACTCAATTTTTGTACTGTCCGTAGCCATATTAGAAATAAACGAACGGTCGATCTTTAGAATATCAATAGGCAAACTGTGTAAATAGCTCAACGATGAGTAGCCTGTGCCAAAATCATCCATAGATATTTGGATTCCCATAGCTTGCAACTGAGTCAATTTAACTGCTACAGATTCAGTATTCTCAATAAGTACGCTTTCAGTAATCTCTAGCTTCAAAGCGCTGGGACTAAGCTCTGTTTCCTGAAGAATCTGTTTAATTTGATAAATCAAATTAGCCTGAGAGAACTGTTTGCTCGATAAATTGACACTAATTGTTAAAGATGAATTGTGAGAACATTTGTGCCATAACCGTACCTGGCGACAAGCTTCGCGCATTACCCACCAACTAATAGGAACAATTAAGCCTATTTCTTCCGCTAAGGGAATGAAGTCCAAAGGCGAAACTAGACCGCGAGTAGGATGTTGCCATCGAACCAGAGCTTCAAGCCCAACGATCTTAAAGCTTTTCAAATCTACAATCGGTTGATAGTGAACTATAAATTCCTCTTGAGCAATCCCGCGCTGAAGGTCGGTTTCTAGTTGCAATCGTTGAGATACTTTGGCGTGCATGGTGCGATTGAACACCTTATGATTGGCTCTCCCTAGAGTCTTGGCATGATACATAGCTATATCAGCATTGCGAAGAATATCATCTAACCAATTATTATCATCGCTACTTCTAGCTAGATCGTCTAACCAGCTATTAGCATTGTTACTCATAGCAATACCAATACTTGTAGAAATAAATAACTGCGACCCATTTAAGTGAAAAGGCAAAGTTAGTTCTTGTTTAATGCGCTCGGCAACTTCTTGAGCTTGCTCGATATTTTGAATATTTTGCAACAGCAAGGCAAACTCATCTCCTCCCAAGCGAGCTATTGTGTCTTCAGCCCTCAAACAGGTTTTTACTCTTTGAGCAACAGCACGCAATAACTCATCTCCTACTTTATGACCTAAACTATCATTAACAAGCTTGAAGCGATCGAGATCGAGAAAAAGTACAGCAAAGGTGTAATTCTCATCGCTTTTTGCCCGTTTTACAGCCTGCTGCATATGCTCGTGCAATAAAGCTCTATTGGGTAAATCTGTCAACGAGTCGTGAAAAGCATGATGACGTAGTAATTCTACCGCTTGCTTGCGATCGCTTATATCCCGCAAGGTCAACACAATTCCCTTTACTTGGGGGTTATTAAGTAAGTTATTGCCAACTACCTCTACAGAGCATAAATGCCCATCCTGATGCCGAAAAGGTAGTTCAATTAACTGGCTAATTTCCGCTACTTTCAGGCAATTGCTCACAAATTTTTGCAGTTGTACTGCACTCTCAGACTCTACTAAGTTTTCGATACTATTACCAACTAAGTCTTGAGGCACGTAACCTAAAACCCGATGAGAAGATACGGTTACATAGCTAACTTTAGCTTGAGCATCGATAACTAAAATTACATCAGAGGCATTTTGAACTAAAGACCGAAACCGCTCCTCACTTTGGGATAGAATTTTTTGCTCGGCTACGGCTAGTTTGGCTACTTGTCCTGCTTGAATAAACTTCCAAAACAATACACCAATTAAGCCCGCAGCTATTAGCAAAACCATTGCCGAACCTCTCTCTGCTGTAAGGCTTGCCTGTTGCTTTTGATTGCTATAGTAGGTGTTGAGCTTAAAAATTTCGCTGCTTAATTCTTCATAAGCTGGATCTACATATTTTTCATCAACAGCGATCGCTTGAGCTATCTGTCCAGCAGCAAGTAACTTAAACTCTTTCTCTACCGCTTTATTGTATTGGTTATGAAGCTGAAAAAACTTTTTTAACTTTGTCTGCTGTGGCTCAAGAGTCTTCAATTGTTGACTCATTTTTTGAATCTGACTGCGTGTAACTTCTACTTTTTCAGTTAGCTCAAAATTCAATTTTTTTTCGGCGATCGCTTGCCATTCTAAAGCGCTAAGTTGAATCAGTTGTTCTCTAATATAAATTAGTAAAATTTGCGTTTGACTACTTCTTTCAGCTTGGCGATTTATCGGAATAATTAGACTGGCGGTAATTAGTGCAACTATAAAGGCAACCAACAAGGTTGACCCCTGGGTAACTCGGTAGCTAAGGTGCTGCTTCCTAGAGGAATGATGATGCTTCTCAGCTTCAACAACATTTAAGTTATTTCTATTTTTCATCAAACTCTCTAGTTCTCTCAAATAAATAGTATTTTATTTACGCACTTGAGTTTAGCTAAAGTATTTATAAAAACTTGCAAATGCGGTTTG
>JAPJOW010000301.1 GCA_030826005.1 Aliterella sp. RAGGC_92 | reverse complement strand
TTATTATACTAGCTGTTGTTTGTATAATAAAGTAAAATGTTTTGTTTTTAAAAAAATACTTTGTTCGCATAATAAATTTATTCAATGTCTGGAGGATCAAATTGGTACAAACAAGCTTTTATTAAAGTTTTCAGGACTAAAAAATTGCCTTTGATTGGACTAATTTTAGTTGGTATTTTCCCTTTACTTGGATAGCGCCGAGTTACAGGTAATTCTTTAACCAAGTAACCTAATCTCACGGCTCTAATTGCTAGATAATAATGTAACTCATAACCGGAAAAAATATTCCTAAAAGGAGCAACAAATGGATCTAATAATAACCTTCTACTATAAGCGCGAAATCCATTAGTAGTATCCGTGTAACAAAAACCTGCGGATATACTAATTAAAGGAGCATGAATTAAACGAATAGCTAAATAACGATTCCAAGGAGTATTAATTGCCTTTCCACCTTTGATAAAACGCGAGCCTTGGACGTGATCGCACCCTCTTTCTAGAGCTTGAATAAAAGTATAAATAGCTGTAGGATCGTCTTTATTATTACCATCAATAGTAATTACTCCTTCATAGTTTTGTAACATTGCATAAGCAAAAGCCATACGCATTTGAGCGCTCAATTTACCGCGACTTTGCTTAATTAATAAAGTTCGCACAGAAATACTTTTGAGAAAATCAATTTCTAACGAACCGTCCGCACTACCACCATCAGCAATAATTACATCAACGTCTTGAGCTATTGCTTGCATATTTTGCAACTGGTTTCTAATTTTTTCTCCTTCATTAATTACAAAAATGCAAACACAATATTTGCTTTGCTTGTCTCTAATTTCAGTAGTGGTGTGATTGGGTATTTGCCATTGTTGATATTTAAGAGAATTATTCAACATAATTTAGCTAATTTATATTTATGTTTTTAGAATTTTGAACAACATTGCGTTGTTCTTGGTCAGAGATTAAAACCGAGCTATTTTTTTCTTCTGCAATATAATAAGCTGCCCAGCCTTTAGATTTAGCAAAAATTAGTCCTACATACTCGCATAAAATAGCTAAAATTATAGAAATAAAGAAAAACATAATTGCGTTTTGAATAGATAAAGTTACCCAACCTTCAGCAACTTTTTCTTTTACTAAAAATACGATGACAACATAGCCAATATAAATAATATTAAAAATACTAGCAAAAATACTTAAATAACTTGCAAAACGTAGAGGATGTACGGAATTAACTGCAATTATTTGCAAGGCTAAACTTAAGTATTCTGTTAAACTTTTGGTGCGAGAAGTTTTATATCTTCTAATTGGTTCGTAAACAAAGGTTTGATGTTTATAGCCAATGTAAAAACTGAGTAAGTGCAAATAACGATACTTATCTTTAACTTGGGTAATAGCATTAACAACTTGTCGGCTAAAAACTCGAAACTGAGTAGCATTTTTAGTTAAAGGGATTTTTAAAATATGTTGACAAAACCAATAAAATAAACTAGCACCTATTTTTACCCATAATGGATCGCCCGCTCGATTTTTGCTTACACCAATTAAAATATCTTTACCATTTCTACATTGCTCAATTAATGAAGGAATGAGCATTGGCGGATCGGAATCTGGAAGCATTACCGCTACAAAGTCACCAATTACTGCGTCTAAACCTGATGAAATGGCAATCTCTGTACTAAAGTGGCGAGACAGATTAATTAATCTAATACATTCATACTTTTTTAGTAAACAGGCTACTTTTTCCGCCGTATCATCTTCTGAACCATCATTAACAAGCACTAATTCATAATAGATATAATGCTGTCGTAGTATTTGCATAATATCAACAACAAAATCTTCAACAATTGCCGAATGATTGCACAAAGGAGCAACGACAGAAACAAAGCCGTCAAAATTATTCATTAACTATTGATTCCTTCATTTTCTAGAAACTGAAGCTCGTCGAAAATATCGTATACATTATCAATTTTTCCACCTAAGATACAAGTAAGACTTGGCAATTGATGATGGCGTTTAAATAAAATTGGTCTGCTATCATCTACTTCGCTTTGAGGTAAAATTGTTTTAACTTCCCATAAGGATTCTACATAGCGACAATCAAAAAGAATTGGTAAATAACGCACAGCATCTCTAATCATATAAGGATAGTTGGTTTCACGGATTGTTCGCTCGTAAATTTCCTTAGTAGCACTGATAGTATTTTCTGTATCTTGCCAATAAAAGTGAGGCGTATATCTGACATGACTTAGAGTATGCAGTTGTTTTGACGGAAAAGGCATTAAGGAAAAAAAAGGCCCGCACATAACAGTTATCCCTACATTTTTAAGCGCTTCAGGAACTTGAATAAGTGCTATTTCTGCTAGTTCGTGTTTTAGCGGTATCGCCGTCAAATCGGAAGCTGCAAGAATAGTATTAATAGCAGAATACGTGCAGTTAAAAATATACTTGGCTGTAAGGTTAGTTTTTCCTAATTTAGTATTGACATCAATTTTTGTTTGATTTATCTTTGGGGTTGTATTTATTTTAGTCACTTCAGCATCAAACTTAATTTCAACTTGATAGACTTTTAAAGCATTTAACATTAATTTTCTAAGCTTAATTGCATCAAAGACATACTCTTTTGTTGCAAAAATTTCCTCTATTAAGTGAGGATTGAACAGTTTTTTTATTTTTGGTGGTGCTGGCGTTAAAGGAATATTTACTCGCTGACAAAAAGTTATAAATTGTCTGGCATTTACCTTTGAAAAATAGCTGCTAATTGCGTAATAATTATTAAAATTGCTGACAATACAATCTTGATAGTCGTTGACAAAATTATCAAAATTACCCTGAGATCGCAAAGCAGTTAGTAAGCTTCTAGGATAGTGATAACCATTATGCACTCTTG
Source organism: Aliterella sp. RAGGC_92 (assembly GCA_030826005.1). GTDB lineage: Bacteria > Cyanobacteriota > Cyanobacteriia > Cyanobacteriales > Chroococcidiopsidaceae > Aliterella. The sequence goes on along the minus strand of JAPJOW010000301.1, from coordinate 1,427 downwards.
CTTGATTAACATAAGAAGACCGTTGAAATAACTGGGCTTCTTTTTCTAAAAGCAGCACTGATTTGAGATACTTTTTTAAATACAAAGAAACCGTACAGCCAAAAAAGCCCCCTCCAATTACAACGGCATCATAATGAGAACATTCAACCATAGGGAAAAATTAATTAGTTTATTTAGGCTAATGCTACTCTTTATAAATTAAATACCAGTCAATATACTTTCTGTCGATACAGAAGTTTGATAGGATAAGCTGTAAAAAATTCCTTTGAAATGCTGCGATCGCTTGTAACAATTGCCTTAGCTCTCACCAAGGGCGCGATCGCTATATAATCGATCCAACAAATTAATTCACAAAGCTTCGCACCTAGCTGTAATGTATGAAATTAGAACCTATAGCGATCGCCGGAATAGGCTGTAGATTTCCCGGTGCTAATAATCCTCAAGCATTCTGGCAGCTTTTGCGCGATGGTGTAAACGCAATTACCGAAGTCCCCTCATCTCGGTGGAATGTAGAAGAATATTACGACACAGATCCAACTAAAATAGGCAAAACTAATACTCGCTATGGTGGGTTTCTAGACAATATAGATCGTTTTGACCCCCAGTTTTTTGGCATTTCGCCGCGAGAGGCGGCAACTATAGACCCCCAACAGCGTTTATTATTAGAGGTGGCGTGGGCAGCTTTGGCAGATGCGGGACAAGTACCTGAAAAATTAGCAGGGACGCAAACAGGGGTTTTTATTGGGATTGGCACGCACGATTATTCAATTTTATTATGGCAAGATCCAGTAAGCGAACCCTACGCCACGACAGGGACGGGAAACTGTATTGCAGCTAATCGCATTTCTTACGTTTTTGATTTTAAAGGCCCAAGTATCGCTATTGATACCGCTTGTTCGTCTTCTTTAGTGGCGGTACATTTGGCGTGTCAAAGCTTATGGCAAGGTGAGTGTAGCACGGCTTTGGCTGGCGGCGTGAATTTGTTACTATTGCCTACTTTGATGGTGGGTTTTAGTAAAGGCGGATTTATCGCTGATGATGGCAAATGTAAGAGTTTTGATGCTAAAGCTAATGGTTATGTCCGGGCAGAAGGCGCGGGAATAGTCGTTTTGAAGCCTCTAGCGCAAGCTCAGGCAGACGGCGATCGCATTTATGCTGTAATTAGAGGTACAGCCGTTAATCAAGATGGTTTTAGCAACGGTATGGCTGCGCCAAATCCTCAAGCGCAAGCGGCGGTTTTACGGGAAGCTTATAAAAAGGCGGGTTGCAATCCTAGTCAAATTCAGTACGTTGAGGCGCACGGTACGGGGACAAAGTTAGGCGATTTTGTTGAAGCTAAAGCTTTAGGCGAGGTACTCTCAGAAAATCGGACTCCGAATAATTATTGCGCGATTGGCTCAGTAAAAACAAATATCGGACACTTGGAA
>JAPJOW010000034.1:12311-24630 GCA_030826005.1 Aliterella sp. RAGGC_92 | reverse complement strand
AATGAGTTTGTTTTTTTCGGCGCTTGGACTTCTTTTATTGCTTTTAACACTAGCGGTTGCAATCTATTTAATTACAGCCCGCCCTTATCAATCATCTAACTCTGTAGCCAATTCCTACGACGAATGGACGGAAGACGGTATTTTAGAGTTTTACTGGGGCGAACATATCCACTTAGGTCATTACGGTTCGCCGCCACGACGGAAAGATTTTTTGACGGCAAAATCTGACTTTGTGCATGAAATGGTGCGTTGGGGAGGCTTAGATAAATTACCTCCTGGTACTACCGTCTTAGATGTTGGCTGTGGGATTGGCGGTAGCAGCCGCATTTTGGCAGAAAGTTACAATTTTGCAGTTACAGGGATTACTATTAGTTCCCAACAAGTCGAACGCGCCCAGCAGTTAACTTCTAAAGAACTTGATGTAAGGTTTTTGGTAGATGATGCGATGGCGCTTTCGTTTCCAGATGCTAGTTTTGATGTCGTTTGGTCGATTGAAGCGGGCCCGCATATGCCAGATAAAGCCATTTTTGCTAAAGAGTTAATGCGGATGTTAAAGCCGGGTGGTGTATTAGTTGTAGCGGACTGGAATCAAAGAGACGATCGCAATAAGCCGCTTAATTTTTGGGAAAAACCTGTTATGCAGCAACTCCTCGATCAGTGGTCGCATCCCGCGTTTTCAAGCATCGAAGGCTTTTCAGAGCTTTTGGAAGCAACGGGATTTGTGGAAGGAGAAGTAGTAACCGCAGATTGGACGCAGCAAACGCTACCTTCTTGGCTAGATTCTATTTGGCAGGGAATAGCTAGACCCCAGGGATTGGTAAGTTTTGGAATATCTGGCTTGATTAAATCTCTGCGCGAAGTCCCAACTTTATTATTAATGCGGCTGGCATTCGGTACGGGTCTTTGTCGATTTGGAATGTTTCGCGCTCTAAAAGCTAAATCGCTGTCCCCTTTGTCACAAACTGTTGCAACCCAATCTGTTCAAGCTAAATAGAGCAAAGTCTATAATCAAACATTAGACATCTTGCAAAAGCCTTCTAGCCCGCCTAGGGTTGAAACCCGCTTGCTTATAGCTAAAGTCGGCTTAAGCCGACTAAAGAAAAACTTTTTAGACTGTTGCATGAGGTCTATTTCTAAAAATTCGCATTCTGTACGAGCAAGTATCGCTGCTGGCAACAAAAAATGACCCAGGTTGTAATTATTGGTGCGGGGCCTACAGGATTAACCTTAGCAATGCTTTTAGCAAAACGAGGTATTGCGGTCAAAGTGATTGAAGCCTCGCGCAGTTTTCGGCGCATCTTTCGGGGAGAGGCGTTAATGCCCAGTGGTCTAGATGCGATCGCCCAATTAGGACTTACAGACCTAGTAGACCAGATTCCGCACCGCTCGATTGATGCTTGGCAGTTTTATATTGAAAATCGTCCCCTCTTTCGGGTCAACGAACCTATGGAAGTTGGTGGTAAGCCTTGTATGCTAATTTCGCAGCCCGCGTTTTTGGAAGCTGTAGGCAAAAAAGCTCATGAGTGCGAGAGTTTTGAGTTAATCCAAGGTACTGTCCAAGATTTATTATGGCAAAACGATCGCGTATCTGGTATTAGATTAAGCGACGGGAGCGCGATCGCGGCAGATATTGTAATTGGTACTGATGGGCGCAACTCGATCGCGCGCCAAAAAGCAAATTTGCCTTTTAAGCAAGACGCTCAAAGCTTTGATATTCTGTGGTTTAAGCTGCCAACAAGTCCGCAGTTTGCCTCAGAAAATGTATTTTATTCAGTGGTACGCGATCGCAATGCCTTTGGGGTGTTCCAAAGCTCGGAAGGCAACCTTCAGGTAGGATGGTCGCTGTATAAAGACGATCCCATTGAATGGCAAAAGATTGATTGGACAGAGAAACTAGCCTCAGCTTCCCCCGATTGGTTAGCCGCGCATTTTCGCCAACAGGCGATCGAGAAACCATTATTGTTATCCGTTGTCGTCGGGCGCTGTTTGCATTGGCATCTACCAGGATTGCTACTATTGGGCGATGCGGCACATCCTATGTCACCAATTCGCGCTCAGGGAATAAATATGGCATTACGCGATGTTGTAGTTGCAGCCAACTATCTCGTTCCAGTATTGCAACAACCCAACTTTGCCGCCATTGATGCCCTTCTTCCTCAAATTCAAGCAGAACGAGAACCAGAAATTATTTACATCCAAAAGCTGCAACGAGCCGAATTTGCTCAAGCTGAACTATTGCGAAATAACCCACTTTTGCGTTACGGGGTAAGCCGCCTAGCTCCACTGTTGGGGAACAAAATTCGCCATTCTTGGCTCAAGCGACAACGCAAGTTACGTCAAGGATTTACCCAAGTCGATTTGAAGGTGTAAATAAGTTTTTTATGTTTGTCTGCGTTCCTACAAATAAATCAAACCCGATTGAGATGAGTAAAGACTTTCAAGCCATCTTTACTCATCTAGTAACTTCGCGCAGTTTAAAGTACAGGCTGCAATCGCTGGATTAAAGCCCCAGCTTGTAACACGCCCTCAATACGGTCTACAGGTTTACCTTGCTTGAAAACAACTAATGTGGGTAAAGCGTGGATATGGTGCTGACTTGCTAGTTGGGGGTATTTATCGGTGTTGATTTTTACTACCCGCAAGCGATCTTTAAGTTGGTTGTTGACTTGCTCTAAGATTGGAGACATCATTTGGCATGGCCCGCACCAATCAGCGTAAAAATCAACTAATACTGGTAAATCTGACTGAGAAATTAATTCTTCAAAGCTGTTGAACTGCTGTTTAGTAGCCATAAAACCCCATAGGTTTAGTTTCTAGCTCGATCGTGGCAGAAAGTTCAGTTAATTGCTAAATTCGCGCTTACTTTCTATATCTAATTTTAACGGGTTGATTTGGGGTTGCAAAAATTAGGTACATATTTGCGTAAAATCAGGTTTACGAATGGTCAATAGAGGAAGAGTCATGCAAGCATTGCCAGAGCAATTACAAAAACTAAAGTCGCAAGTAGCGCTAGTTACCGGAGCATCGCGGGGAATAGGTCGCGCGATCGCCCTAAGTTTAGCAACCGAAGGCGCAAATGTAGTTGTAAATTATGCAAATTCTAGCGCTGCTGCCGAGGAGATAGTAGAGGAAATTGTAGCAGGCGGGGGAAATGCGATCGCGTTGCAAGCTGATGTCTCTAAAGCGGAGGAAGTAGAGAATTTATTTAAAGCAGTGATGGATAAGTGGCAACGTATAGATATTTTAGTTAATAATGCTGGCATTACTCGCGATACGTTGTTATTACGCATGAAGCCGGAAGATTGGCAGGCGGTAATCGATCTCAATTTAACCGGAGTATTTTTGTGTACTCGCGCCGCCAGTAAAGTTATGCTCAAGCAACGCTCTGGAAGGATTATTAATATTGCCTCTGTTTCCGGGCAAATGGGCAACCCCGGACAAGCCAATTACAGCGCCGCCAAGGCTGGGGTAATTGGTTTTACCAAAACTGTCGCTAAAGAACTTGCGGTACGCGGGATAACTTCAAATGCGGTTGCTCCGGGCTTTATTACAACAGATATGACAAGCGGCGTACAAGCAGAGGAAATTTTAAAATACATTCCTTTGGGGCGTTACGGTCAACCTGAAGAAATTGCCGGAATGGTGCGCTTTTTAGCGGCTGACCCGGCGGCGGCGTATATTACCGGACAAGTATTTAATGTAGATGGCGGAATGGTTATGGCTTAAGCGCCTTTTAGCACTGCCCGGAGTCTTTGCCAGACAGTAAAGCTTAATAGTAAGATAATTGCGATCGCGGTTGCAAAAATTACCTCAAAATTCATACCTTGAGTTCTCATTGCCACTAAATTACAAACCAAAGTCACAACCCAAAGAGTAAAGGCGGTGCGGCGTTGAGATAAACCTAGAGCCAGCAAACGATGGTGGAGATGGTCTTTGCCAGGAGTGCTAAGAGGATTTTTGCCAGCCATTAACCGCCGCACAAATACTTGAGTTGTATCTAATACAGGCAAAAGCAAAAATAGGGCGGTAGGAACGATCGCAAATACGGTATTTACTTTCAAATTACCCAAAATACTCGCGGCTGCCAGCACGTAGCCAAAAAAGTAAGCCCCCGCATCGCCCATTATTATATGAGAAGGATGGAAATTATGGCGTAAAAACCCTAATGCTGCGCCGCCTAAAGCCGCTAATAGAAAAGTAGCCGCAGCACGACTTTCAAACTGTGCGGAGACTGCCAAAAGGCTCATAGCGGTAATAAAGCTGATTCCTCCAGCTAAACCATCCATTCCATCCATTAAATTGACAGCATTAGTAATTCCCACTACCCACAACAAGGTAATCAAAGTTGATAATAGGGGGTCGATGGGCGTACCTAAAGTTACTTGAATGTGAATGCCATTAGCAATTAACAACATCGATGTCAAAATCTGGGCAAGTAGGCGAATGTAGGGAGGTAAACCGTATTGGTCATCAATAAAACCGACTAGCACCAAAATTGAGCCACCTAGCAAGATTGTTAAGACTTCTGCTAAAACATTTTCTAAAACAATAGGGCGCAAAAATGTAGCAAGAATCAGCGCCGCCACTACCCCCGCATAGATAGCTAATCCGCCAGCATTGGGTAAAGGCTCGTGGTTGAGCCTCCGGGCGTTAGGCTGATCTGCCCAACCTACACGCAAAGCAAAAGATCGCACTGCTGGAATAAAACGGTAAGTTGTCACCCAAGCTAATAAAAAAGTGAATACCACCGCCAGCCACCCTGTACCGCCAGGGTTGGCAATGCCAAGGGATTGAAGCAATCCGTACAGGTTCATGAGCAATTCCATCACTACTATCAAAGCTGATTAACAGCATCAACAGTATATTAATCAATATTTCTAGATTTCACTCAGATTTAGTAAAACTTACGCTATTTAGAGTTTAGGTTTGTTATCTAACATGGTTACAAATAAGTTATTTGAGATTGCCGTTCCTAGCAAAATTAAGCCACACCCTAATATCATTGATACAGTTACAGTCTCCTTGAGAATTATTATGCTCCAAAGCATTGCAAAGAGGGGAATTAAATAACCAACGGTCAACGCTTTTGTAGCTCCAATATTTTGAATGAGTCGGAAATACAAAATATAAGCAAATGCTGTAGATAGTAGAGCTAGAGCAATTACTGCAAAGACGGTAGTTACTGTGGGCGATCGCACTGGAATTGTAAAAGGTAGCGCAGGTAAAAGAAAAAATGCTGCACCTAACTGGCTTCCAGTTGCGACTGCTAAAGGAGGAACGCCCGCTAATTTTTGTTTGATGACAGGGGCAGCGATCGCATACATCAGTGCTGCTAGTAATCCCGCCAATACCGCCATGTAAAAATTGGGTGTTGCAGCGATCGCCTGCCAACCGACTAAAACAACTACACCGATTAGTCCCAGAATAAAACCCATCAGCCTAGTAAAAGTTAATTTTTCTTTGAGCCAAACAAAAGTAACCACTATCCCAAATAGTGGTGCTGTCGCATTTAAAATAGACGTTAATCCAGCAGGTAGCCATACTGATGAAAAGGCGAGTAGCGAAAACGGAAGGGCGGAATTAATACAGCCAACTATAAATAGTAAAATCCAATTTTGTCGAACTACGTGCAAAAGATTCGAGCGAATCAAAATTGGTAGCAATACTAAACTTGCCAGCAAGACACGAAACTCAATTAGCCAAACTGGGCCAAATACAGGCGCGGCAATTCTCATCAATAGAAATGAGCCACCCCACAATGAAGCCAGGAGCAAAAGTTCAGCAATCTCTAAACGTTTCATGCTAAATCCTGCTCTCGGTTCTGATTTTGACTTGCTTCCCAACCCAATAGCATTTTCTTCCGCTCCAATCCCCAACGAAAACCACCCAATTCGCCAGTTTCTCGAAGTACGCGATGACAAGGAATTAAGTAGCCAACGGGATTATTACCCAAAGCGTTACCAACGGCTCTAGCTGCGGTAGGACGACCGATCGCATTTGCTAAACTTTGGTAAGTTGCAAGTCCTGCAAACGGTACTCTTAATAGCGCCCGCCAAACTTGAATTTGAAAATTAGTGCCTTTGACAAATAGAACCAAAGGCTGATGGGTAGCAATAGGGGCAAAAATGCGATCGCAAATTTCTTTAGTTGCTTGTCTATCCTGCACTATTTCCGCCTTTGACCACTCAGAATATAGAAATTGCTCAACGTCGCTGCAAGTATCATCCAAAAAACGCAGATTGCAAATGCCACGAGCAGTCATAGCAATTAAACACTCACCAAAAGGGCTGTGGTGAACTCCATAACTAATCTGTAACCCCTCACCACCTGCTTTAAATTCACCGGGGGACATTGCTTCTAGCTTGACAAACAAATCGTGCAAACGCCCCGGACTCGATAACCCTACATCGCCAGTAAGATTTAGTAAGCTTTTTGTTTCAGCTATTTTTGCTTTGGCATACCCTACGGTTAGGTATTGCAAGAAACGCTTGGGACTAATACCCGCCCATCTGGTAAATAGCCTTTGAAAGTGATATTCGCTCAAGTTTATATGTTTTGCAACCGTTGCTAAATCGGGCTGGAGTAAATAATTTTCACTCATAAACGCGATCGCTTTGGCAATTAATTGATAAGTTTGGCGATCGCAATTACTACTTTGTTCTAAGGAAATCATAAATATAGTTCCATCCCACGTCTATCACTGTATTGATAGCCAAGACTTTAAACCACCCATTTCTTGCGGAAGTTCAAAAAACCTTCTTTTAGTACCAATAGTTCAGATCCCCCTAAATTCACGGCAATAAAGCGGGAAGAATAGCGATACCCGCTTTTTGCCTCACCTTAAAAAGGGGACTAAGAGATATTTTCCCCCCTTGAAAAAGGGGGGCTAGGGGGGATCTCACAGTGTGGCAACTCACAGACATACTTCCTCAAATCAAATTCCCACCCGATTCCGCGATTTTTGCGGAAATATAAGGCAATATCGCTTTATCTTGACTTGCCGCGCCTTCAATAAATACGACTAATAAATAAGGTTGCTTCCCCGGAATCTCAATATAAGCCGCATCATGACGAACTTTGCTAGTCCAACCAGCTTTTGACCAAAGTTGAGCATTATCGGGCAAACCACCACCTAAAAACCCTGTAACTTGATTCTCCTCATCATTACCTAACTCTGTAAGACTACGCTTGAGCAATTGCATCATTACTTGACTTTGCGCCGCCGACACCGCCACCCCGCCAACAATACTATGCAATAGCCGCGCCGTCGCATTTGTAGTTAGCATATTGCGGTTGTCCATCAATTCACCTACAAACATCCTTTCTCGCCCATAAGGGCCATCACCCCAAGTTTTTTGATTTACATTAATTGTTTCTAACTCCTCCCATCCCAAAGATTGAAAATAACGATTGACAATATTGCGCTGCATTTTCCAAGTTTCAAAAGGCCCTGGGGGCAATTCTGGCCCGCTAGTAGTACCCGTTAGAATATCTACAACTAGGCTTGTAGCATCATTACTCGAATCGACAATCATATCTCTAATTGCTCGTTCTAACTCCCGCGTAGTTTGACTCATGCTTTTGTCTAGCCATTCGTAAACAGCAACGAGATAAAACAATTTGACTATGCTTGCTGGATAAATTCGCTCTACTCCCCGGTAGCTAAAACCGCGCACTGCATGACCCCAAAACGCTAAAGGACTAAGCGCACCGCCTGTATTTACAGGTACGGGATCGTCGTAAACAATCCATGTTAAAGCAATAGAGTTGCGGGCAAGAGCGGGAAATTCTGCCCAAGTTTCGGCTAAAATGCGATCGCCTAAAGTTTCTAATTGCTGGTCTTTATGGAAAAATGTCATAAATGGGATAAAGTTTTGAGATACCAAAAGATTACTGTGTATGGTATCCCTTCAGGAATTTCTGACAAATGAATATATTTGCCAGACAAACTTAAATATTTATAACAATCCACAAGGTGAAGGCTTAGTAACTCAAGCCGCCGCCGGAAGACACTTGCAAGTTATCTCCGCAAGCGCAGATAGGGCGATAGAGGTGCGGTTGTGCGAAGACGATTACCCAGGATGGCTACTAGCTAAGGATTTGAGCAGTTTACAGTTAGCAACTAGCAAGTATAGCGCGATAGCGCCAGCGCGCTCGCAGAGCTTCGCACTTTCAAGGCTAGAAATTACCCCCCACCTTCCAGCCGTAATTGACTTTACACTCCAAGCCATGAAACAGCCCAATTACTACCTCTGGGGGGGAACGGTAGCGCCTAATTATGATTGTTCGGGATTAATGCAAGCAGCGTTTAAATCTGTTGGCGTTTGGCTACCTAGAGATGCTTATCAACAAGAAGCTTTTACCCAACCAATTAGTTTTGAGGAATTATTAGCTGGAGACTTGGTATTTTTTGGTTCTGTCGAAAAAGCAACTCATGTAGGCTTGTATCTAGGCGAAGGCTGCTATATTCATAGTTCTGGGCAAAAACAGGGACGGAATGGTATTGGTATTGACAAACTTTCGGAACAAGGCGATGAGGTTAGTCAGTCGTACTATAAGCAACTGCGCGGTTTTGGCAGAGTGATGAGCAGTTACGGGGCGCAATAGAATGAGAGTATTAGTTGAAGAAGGTGTTGGGCGCAGACTTTTGGAAAGAGATGAAAGTCTTGCAGTATCAGTAATTGTGCCTGTTTATAATGAGGTAGAAAGCTTGCCTCATTTGATTGCCGAAATTGCTAAAAGCCTGACCGAAAGCGGGTTAAGTTACGAGATTATTTGCGTTGATGATGGTTCAAAAGATGGTTCGGCGCAGTTATTAAAAGCAGAAGCCCAAAAACGTCCAGATTTGAAAGCAGTGCTATTGCGGCGCAACTACGGACAAACCGCAGCAATGGCGGCGGGATTTTATTACGCGCGATCGCATTCTATCGTAACTTTGGATGGCGACTTGCAAAACGATCCGGCAGATATTCCTTTATTATTAGTAAAACTAGCCGAAGGTTACGATTTAGTTAGTGGTTGGCGACAAAAAAGGCAAGATGCGGCTTTAACTCGCTTGCTGCCTTCAAAAATTGCTAATTTACTGATTGGGAAGGTAACAGGCGTAAAACTGCATGATTATGGTTGCTCCCTTAAAGCTTACCGCGCCGAAGTTGTAGCAGACATGAATTTGTACGGTGAATTGCACCGCTTTTTACCCGCTTTAGCATACATTGAAGGGGCTAATATTACCGAAATTCCGGTACGCCATCACGCGCGCCGTTTTGGTCAAAGTAAGTACGGCTTAGGGCGCACTTTCCGGGTAGTCATGGATTTATTGACTATCTACTTCATGAAGTCATTTTTAACCCGTCCCATGCACGTTTTTGGGCTGTTTGGCTTGCTTTCTACTGCTTTGGGTACACTTTTAGGACTGTATTTAACGTTTTTAAAACTCGGATTGGGTCAAAGTATCGGCAATCGTCCTTTATTGATTTTGGCTGTATTGCTTGTAGTGGCAGGAGTACAGCTATTTAGCTTTGGACTATTAGCAGAATTACTCATGCGTACCTATCATGAATCTCAAGGGCGACCTATCTATCGCGTGCGAGAGGTCGTGGGAAAAAATATTAATTAAAGTAACAATAGAGAAAGTTAGTGTACTAAATATTTAATTACTTTGAACGTTTTTTCGGATCTCGATTCTCAACTGCGGCGGAATTTAACAATTCTTTTTGCTGCCGGGCTGTTATTTTGGTCTAGTTTGACCGCTTTACTGCCTACTTTACCTTTATATGTAGAAGATTTAGGCGCATCCGAACAGCAAATTGGTTTTGTGATGGGTTGTTTTGCGATTGGTTTATTGCTATTTCGTTCAGTATTAGGACGTTTAGCTGACGAACACAGCCGCAAAATTGTATTGATAATTGGAATGTCGGTAGTAGCCAGCGCCCCTTTGGGTTATTTGGTAGTAAAGTCAATTCCTTTACTAATGGTAATTCGGGCGTTTCACGGTATTAGTATTGCAGCTTTTACCACAGGTTACGCGGCTTTAGTTGCAGATATTGCGCCGCCTCACAAACGAGGCGAAGTTATTGGTTATATGAGTTTGGTAAATCCAATTGGTTTAGCAATTGGGCCAGCTTTAGGAGGTTTTCTCCAAGCGGGTGCGGGTTATATTCCTTTATTTCTTTTATCTTCGGGACTGGGAATATTGGGACTGATTTTTACTAGCCAAGTAATTAATCCTCGAATCGTTAAAGACTCGCACCTTGAGACTAAGGGTAGTGGTTTTTGGAAATTATTATTTAGTCCCCGCGTCCGAATCCCCGCTTTGGTGCTGTTGATGGTTGGTTTAGCTTTTGGGACGTTGAGTACCTTTGTGCCATTATTTATCAAGTCGGCGGGTGTAGACTTAAATGCTGGACTATTTTACACTGCGGCGGCGATCGCAAGTTTTAGCATTCGATTAGTTGCCGGAAAAGCAAGCGATCGCTACGGACGTGGTTTATTTATTACGATTAGCTTAGTCTTTTACACTGCATCCATGCTATTACTATGGGTTGCCAATAGTCCTAGCAGTTTCTTAATGGCGGCGGTGATTGAAGGTGCGGGTGCGGGGACATTAATTCCGATGATTGCGGCGATGATGGCGGATCGAGCTATGCCCACCGAACGCGGTAAAATTTTCGGTGTATGTATGGTAGGTTTTGATGTGGGAATTGCGATCGCAGGCCCGGTTTTAGGTTCGGTAGCCCAACAAGTCGGCTATCGCGATATCTTCGGTTTTGCTAGTGGTTTAACATTTCTAGCTATTGTTATCTTCCTCACCCAATGCAGTAAGGATTTACCCCATTCTTTACGCTTTGCGTTGGGGCAAGGTAGAGATGTTTATGCTACAAAAATGTAGAGACGTTGCACTGCAACGTCTCTACATCGGGTTATTCATTTAATAGTACGGGCGAGGAGGGATTCGAACCCCCGACACCGTGGTCCGTAGCCACGTGCTCTAGTCCACTGAGCTACACGCCCTCGCAGAATTCCTATACTAGCATATAGCTTTAGACAATGCAAGAAGATATTAACGAATCTGGCAGATTAACCCATCTAGATGCCCAAGGACAAGCCCAAATGGTCGATGTATCAGGCAAAGTGCAAACTGTTCGCCAAGCGGTAGCAGAAGCTAAGGTAAGGATGCTGCAAACAACTTTTCAAGCAATTCAAGCCGGAAATTTGCCCAAAGGCGACGTACTGGGGACAGCTAGATTAGCGGGGATTATGGCAGCAAAGCAGACATCGGCATTGATTCCTTTATGTCATCCTTTACCTATCCAAAAAATAGAAGTGCAAATTACCCCCGACGCTCAATTGCCAGGTTATATAGTTAGAGCAACCGTCAAAACCAAAGCTGAAACCGGGGTAGAAATGGAAGCTTTAACGGCTGTATCTGTTGCCGCGCTTACTTTGTACGATATGGCAAAAGCTCTAGAAAAATCTATAATTATTGAATCAATCTGCTTAATTAGCAAAACTGGTGGCAAATCCGGGGACTATAGCTAGTATTTGCTACGCGATCGCCTTTAAAATTAAGTTTAGTATCTATAATTCTATTCCATGCCTCCTCGTTGGCCCCGCAAACCAGACCGCAAAGACCCAGCTTATCGTAAGTTAGATGACCGAATGACCTTTGCTACTCATGTAGCAACTTTTGCTGCAATTAATTCTGGCTTGTGGTTTTTTCACAACTTCAAATCCGCTACTTGGGAGTGGTTGCCTTGGTTTACAGCCATTCATCTTGTAGTGTTACTATCGCATTTAATATACATTAGTGCGATCGCCGATTACTCCCCCGATACACCACCCAAATCCACCTAAAGACGGACTGAGAATGGTAGAAAAATTGCTGGCAAATAAGTGATATTAGGAAATAGAACTATTATTTATTACCTATCATGGCTTTTAACACTACACAAGCAATAGAAGAACTAGCTTCAGAAATTGGCGAAAATGTGTACTTAGATATCGCTAAATGGCATTTGTATCTATCTAATGCTCATTTGCATACCGTTCTTGCCGAACAACTATATCCCATCCTCAGCGCCAAATCTTTAGACGAAGACCGGGTTTTACACATTTTGCAATCAATCCCGGTCAAAATTGGCGGTGGCAAAAAAGAAATATCGTTGATTGATTTTCTGCCCATGCAATGCCAAGTTACATTGATGGATATTTTAGAAAAATATCAGCGCAATTTGTAATAGTGCGATTACTTTTCTTCCCCTTAAAATTGCAACGGGCTAACAAGTAAAGTTGATATCCCGCCTAGGGTTGAAACCCCAGG
>JAPJOW010000034.1:0-12211 GCA_030826005.1 Aliterella sp. RAGGC_92 | reverse complement strand
GTAAAGTTGATATCCCGCCTAGGGTTGAAACCCCAGGCTAATAAATAAAGTCGGCTCAAGCCGACTATTTAGATTATTTAATGAACTAGAAAAGCATTTCAGTCTACTTCAGTAGACTTAAGCTATTAGCCTGGGGTCTTAACCCTAGGCGGACTTGGCTACCTACCTACTTAGCTATCTACCTACCAAATATTAGCCCCACCTTCGATTCTATCTACCCAACTTTTGCCGGATTCTAGAAACAAAAATATCAACCTCTGGTAGCTTCATTTGCATAGCAATTAAGGCAAAAATACTAATTCCAACTGACCCCGCCACGCTAAGTTGGAATAATTGTGCTAACAATCCTTCGCTAGTCCAAAACTGCTGTATTCCCCAAAGAGTCCCCCAACTAGCTAAACCTGCCAAAAAGCTGCTTCCAGTCAAAGCCAAAATAGGCAAGCTCCATTGTTGCCAAGGTAAACCGTGTAATTTGCGATCGAGCAGCCAAAATAGTAGCAGCATCGAAATTAAATTGACTACTACCGTTGATAAAACTAAACCAGGCGCGCCAAGCAGTTTGAAAAATAAGTAAGCAAAAATAATATTAAAAAAAATGCTCACCATACTAATGCGAAAAGGTGTATCGCCATCGCCTAACGCATAAAATACTCGAACTAAAACATCGCGCCCCAAATAAACAAACATCCCAATTCCGTAAACTACAAGTAGAGAAGACACTAATTGAGACGCATTGCGATCGAAAGCTCCCCGCTCGTATACTACGCGCACAATTGGGACAGCAAGAGCGATGGTAATTGCCCCTAGGGGTAGCATGGTAATAGCTGTAAGTAACAATCCCTGACGGATGCGCCCTTTCAATTCATCCCAATCTTGGGGATCGGCAAGTCGAGAAAAAATTGGCAGCATCGGCACTAATATCACGTTAGAAAGAATGCCCAAAGGAGTTTGAATCAATAACCCCGCGTATTGTAAAGCCGAAGCCGCTTGAGGGATGTAAGAAGCTAAAATTAAAATTACATATAGATTAATATGCGTCATACCCGACGAAAACGTCGCCGGGGCCATAATTTTTGTAACTTCCTTCACTCCCGGCTGATTGAAATTAAAACGCAGGCGCAAAGTACCCATACCCGACTTCCATTGTGCCGGAACTTGGACTAGCCACTGCAAAACCGCTCCTGCTAAAGTTCCCCAGGCTAAAACTGCTCCCCCCAACATTGCATATTGGGGAGTTGTCACCTTTGAGCCTAGCTGCAACGCCAAAACTCCTAATCCAATAATGACGGTAACGCTAGAAAATAAAGGGCTAACCGATGGCAGCCAATACAAATTAGCTGCATTAAGCGTACCGAAACCAATGCCAATTAACCCCGCTAGTAACGCCATTGGGGCCATGATTTGCATTTGTCCGATCGCAATGGCTCTTACTTCCAATCCGTGAGGCGTAGTACCTAACCCTGGCGCTACTAAGTCAATAATTCCTGAAGCAAAAAAAATTAAAGCGATCGTTACAAGCAGTAGCAAACCACCGACAAAAGTTGTCACCGTTTCTACTAAAGGCGCGGCTTCTGATTTGGGACGTTTGGCTAAAACGCTGACAATAGCACTGTGAAACGGCCCGTTAATGCCACCTAGCAAAACCAACAAAAAGCCAGGAATGACGTAAGCGTAGTTAAAAGCATCTGCTACTACACCCACACCAAACACCGCCGCGATCGCTTGCGTGCGTACCAAACCAAAAACTTTACTAATTAACGTTGCTGCCGCAACAATGCCAGCAATTCCAGCTAGAGAGCGATTAGGGGTTGATTTTGACACGAATATATTAAAAAATACCTAAACTAAAATCCCCATTGGGATTTATAAATGATACCGTTCTCTAGCACCGTAGCTTGAACGGATTGATTTGAGGTATTGAATAAAAATGTTTCGGTATTCAACTAAAATACTAAAAACCTACTCATTTAAGTTTGAAGTAATACCAATAATCTAAAGCCATCGCTAGATGGTATCCATGTTAGTCTGTGGCGGATGCCGCAAGGTTTGAGATGATATTAGTAGTAACGGAATAATTATCAATGATGTTTGGCAACCCCCAGCTTAACGGTAAAGAAAATAACTGGCGATATCAATTAAATAAGTTTGTTAAAGCCAATCAGCGAGAATTAGCGGCTTTGGCTTGGGGTTTTTGGCTGGCAAATGGCGATAGTCAAGATGCTTTAGGTATCGATCTTAAGCCTACACCGCATTTTATTTCTTGTCCTAAAGCAGATTTAGAAAAGCTCAATGAAAGTGTTGATAACCACATCCAAGAAATTTTGGGTTTAATTGATGGCTATCAACCAGACAAAGAAGTTGTGATTATTGCCATTGGCAATAGCCAAATTAAGCTAATTCAATTTCAAAGCGAACCGCCGCCACCAACTTGTTACGAGGAAATTGCCGCCGATCTTAATACGTTAGTTCAGTTGTTGGAGCAGCGCCTGAGCGAACAAATTAAAGACTAATTTTAAACCTACACAAATAGACAAGTAAAAAAAGTAATCGCCCGCCTTAATTATTTAACCATTAGTTGACTCATTGAATACTTATTGAATTTACATCAAACTAAACTTTTTGACTGATATATAAAATAACAGCTTTTAATATAATTGTTGCCAGAAAAGAGCGATCGCACTTCACCGTGCCTATCGTGGCATATTGTGGGGAAAAGGATACTTGTGCATGAAATATCAGCAGAAAGATTGCAGCAAGCCGAGAAACACGGAAAAATATCCGAACAACACGGCAAGTTGGTTGAAAAGTTAGGTAATAAATTAAAAAAATTTAGTGTTAATGACGAACAAAGTGACTTAATCGCGCAGCGTGGTAGAAACGCCCAACAATACGCCAAAGCATCACAAAAATATGCAAAATCGGCTCAAAAGCCAGGTGTAGACTCAACTTTGGAATATACGAAAGCCGGAGAAGAACACGTAAAAGCTACCTGGGAACACATTAAAGCTGTAAACGAGTACCTGAAAATAGTCCAACAACATCTAGATAAATCTAAAAAAGCTTATGTCAAATTTGTAGAGCAAGCTAAAGATCGATAACTTACTTTACTTAAATACCCGATCCATCAAAAAACTCTTGAATTGCCTTATCTCTAATTTGACAGCTAGAAACAATTGCCGCAGAAACATCTTTTGCTTCCAAAATTGCCTCATGAGAGGATAGCTGTTGATGTTGCAGGTTATCTACCTGTTGTTCCAATGATTCTATGCGATCTAGTAAAGCGCGAATTACTTCTGCTTCAGAGTCGGGTAAACTACCGTGTTCTAGGGGATCTACTCGCACTCCCGCACGATAAATGATTCTTCCGGGTACGCCTACTACCGTGCAGTCAGAAGGTACATTTCGCAGTACGACAGAACCCGCGCCAATTCTCACATTGCTGCCAACTTCTATATTGCCTAATACTTTAGAACCCGCACCAACTACAACATTATCGCCCAAAGTGGGGTGACGTTTGCCGCTTTCTTTCCCCGTACCGCCAAGGGTGACACCTTGATAAATCAGCGCGTAGTCGCCCACAATTGCCGTTTCACCAATCACAACGCCCATACCGTGATCGATAAAAAAACCTTTACCAATCACTGCGCCGGGGTGAATTTCAATTCCGGTTACAAATCGAGCAATAAACGAAATCAACCGAGGGATAAATGGAATATTTTGGCGATAAAGCCAGTGAGAGAAACGATGCAAAGCGATCGCCTGCAAGCCAGGATAGAAAAATAAAACTTCTAACCAGTTGCGGGCAGCAGGATCGCGCTCAAATATAATGCGAAAATCAACTAGCAGTGTAGATAGCACGCTATTGTACCCACCTTGGGTAAAAGACTCCATCATTTATTTTAGCGTCAACTGCTGCTACTCTTGTACGGAAAGAGTGTATTTATACTTTGCCCCTGCATCGATCGCACCTACCCAAATTTGATAAGTGCCAGCTTGCCAGTTGGCGCTCTCGATCCTAGCATCTTTGTTACGATCGCTATCGTCACCGCAGCTAATAGTATCTTTTGGCCCTTTAATAACTAACGTAGTATCGTTCCCTTCGCTATTTACTTGGACTTTCAAGCGCTCGAAGTCTTTATCTAGCACCAAGGTATGATCGGGATTGGTATCGCCAAAGCCAATACAAGGGTTATTATTGCGATCGCGATTGGCTATAGTAGATAGGGAATAAGAGCCGCCTGTAAAGCCTGTAGCCGTCCCTTGGGCGGGTTTAAAGCCAGGTGATAATGACATCGAGCCAAAGTTAGCTGGTTGTGCAGCTACAGGTAAAGCGCTCATAGCTGCAAGCAACGCTAACAAATAACTGTTTTTAAATTTAACTAAGGGGCGAATAAACTTCATCATAGCCCTGGTAATATTTCGCATAAATTATCTATCTATGCCTACTCTAACGAATACAACTAGCAATTAGTTTTGTATGTGCCACACTTTAGTCTGGCATACGTTAGTTATAAGTTTTTTTTCTACTTATGCGAGCTAATATTTACCTATAAATACGCGATCTCAATTTTTAATATTGTCATGCCTCCATTTTTATTAATTATATTTTTATTAACTGCCGGAACTTTTTTCACTCAAGTATTTGTACTAACTCCCCTTGATTTTTTGCGTAGTTTTAATCTACCGGGAGGGATATTTTTTGCTTTATTTGCAGTAGTACTATTGTGGTGTTTTGGAGACTAACTTATTTGGCACTAAACTTAAACAACATACCACCCGTCAGCAGTTGCTCTTTATTGTCATAGCTGCTAACAGTGAGCGATCGCAAGTTGCTAAAAAATGGCTTTCCTGCTACTTCTAATAAACTAATAATTGGTAACTGACGTTTGACTAAAGCTTGATTTGCTTGCCAATCTACATATACATAGCCTTCATTTGGTTGAGGAATAGCATTCGTACTCGCCAAAAATTGAGAATTATCTGCTAAAGAGCCATTTTTGTTGATTTTCAGTACTTGTTCCATTGCATCGATAGACGTGGTAAAAACTTCGTAATTATCTACAGTGGTATGTACGCCTTGGACTTTGGCATTGAGGGTAATTGGTGCGGAAGCATCTTTATTTTGTGCTGCTACCGGGGTTAATTGCGTCCATGCAGACACTTTTTGATTTTCTAAAGGTAAAGAAGTAATAGTTAATTCTTTAGAAGATGCGATCGCGTTTAATTTCTCAATTCCCTCGGTAGCGCTGGGGGTTCTTTCTACAGCAAATATCCAATCGTTATTTGGCAACTTCCCTAGGGCATATTCTCCTTCTACCCAACTAAAAACATCATCTTTTAAGTTGATGCCCCAATTTGCTTGAAGTTCAGCTATTGGCTTTTCAATTAACTTAGTTATCGATAATCCTGGAGAAACTTGCGCCCAAAATTGCTGCAAATTACTATGAGGTAGCGCCTTTAAATCTACGCCAGCAATCGCCAAGCTAACGTTAGCGGGAAGATACTGTAAAACTTTTGCGGGTGGCGACAAGGTAGGAATTGACGGTAAAATTTCTCGATCTAATCCCGCAACTACAGTAGTTTCCGCCAGCAATCCTTGGGAATTGAGTTCTAAAGCGACAATTTGACTTTCGTAAGTTTGCGGCGTTTCTACTTTCCCTGCCGCTAAACTAGGATAATTTAGAAAAGCTAAACCTACTTTGCGCGCTGGTAATTGCGTAAGTGCTTGCTGATATTGGCTAGAAGTTGTGAGATTGAGATCGGGCGCTTGGACGTTGCTAATTGCTTCTTTTAAAACTTGCGCGTGATTGGCAAATAAAACAAAATCATCGCCGACAACACCTCCAGAAAACCCCCCTTCAGCTTTGGTTGATAAGTTTTCGGGTTGTAAACGCGGACTATTACTCAATAAACGAACACCGTTGTATTCTTCAATAACTAAATTTGCCCCGGCGATCGCGCGTTTGGCAAACAATAACTCAATAAAATCCCGGCTTTTTTGCGCGTCTTTGGTTGCAACCGCCAACAAATACCCTGGTTGTTGTCCATTACTAGGATCGCGATCGCGATCGTTGCTAGTTACAGCTACAGTGATTTCATCTCCTACCCAAGGCTTAATATCTTGCTCGTAGTCAACGCCAGTATTGGCAAGTAAGCTAGTTTTAAGTTGGTTTAGTTCATCTTTTGTTTTGCGTCTTTCTTTGGAACTGGCGACGACTTGCGCCAAATCTTCTACGCGATCGGGATTTACAAGCATTGACACCATAATTGGCGCTTGTTTGGGGACAAATATCGCAGCATTGGGGGTGTTTTGGCTACCAATTAACGCCCCGCTTCCCAAACTTTTGCAACCGCTAATCCCCGTCAGAAATATAATTGCAACCGCTAATATAGAAAAAAATGACTTTTGACTCATATCCGAAAACCACTTGCAAAGATTAATATTGACAAAACATCAACATCATGTATTCCCTTAAACACTACTGGGAATGCTAAAACTAAGTTTAGTACCCAGCAAGAGCAAGATGTCAGCCCAATTTCAACCGCCGATCGCTTCCGTGAGTGTAGAAGAACTTGCCCAACGGCTCAAAAGTGGTGCAGTAGAAGGATTGCAGTTGATAGACGTGCGGGAATTAGAGGAAATTGCGATCGCATCTATTCCTAACTTCACGATTTTACCTTTGAGTCAATTTAACCAGTGGGCAGGAGAAATAACTAGCCGTTTCGATCCGCATCAAGAAACTTTGGTACTTTGTCATCATGGCATTCGCTCCGCCCAAATGTGTCAGTGGTTGGCAAGTCAAGGATTTACCAATGTTAAAAATATTACTGGTGGAATTGATGCTTATGCCAGCCAGTGCGATTCGAGCATTGGCTTGTACTAATTCGTTAGGTCTAAAATACTAGCAAGCGATCGCGTCCAACCTCTACAACTTATTTGTTATCTTGTATAAATAGATTCAAATATTTAAGAAACTTTTAGTCAGAATCTTTGCAAGCTCATAATAAATTGTGCGTCCCGTCCGCTTCAGCTATGCAAGTCCAGCTTACCAATAGACAACAACACATACTTTGGGCAACAATCCGCCATTACATTGCTACAGCCGAACCTGTGGGATCGAAAGCTTTAGTAGATGGCTACAAACTGCGCGTCAGCCCCGCGACAATTCGCAATGCAATGGGTGTCCTTGAAAAAGCCGGATTTCTCTATCAGCCCCATACATCGGCGGGTAGAGTACCATCGGATTCGGGCTATCGTATTTATGTAGATGAATTGATTACACCTTCAGAAGTTTCGGCGCGTCAATTAGAGCAAGTATTGCAATTACCCAAGGAAGATTGGAGTTTAGAAGCTTTATTGCAAGGCGCATCGCAAATCCTGGCAACTGTTAGCGGGTGTATTACGCTCATTACCATGCCGCAAACCAGTACCGCTAGTTTGCGCCATCTCCAGCTAGTACAGATAGATCCGGGGCGAGTGATGGTAATTGTCGTTACCGATGGCTACGAGACGCAATCGGCGTTGATGGACTTACCAGGGGCGGAAGATAGCCTAATTGATGCGGAAGTAGTAGAAAGAGAATTGCAAATTCTTTCTAATTTTCTCAATAGTCAATTGCGGGGAAAGAGTTTAGCGCAATTAGCGGTACTAGATTGGAGCGAGTTAAACCTTGAATTTCAGCGCTATGGAGATTTTTTAACTAATTTTTTAGCCGACTTGCACCGTCGCGTCAAACCACCCACCGCCACCCAAATTATGATTCGCGGCGTATCGGAAGTATTGCGTCAGCCAGAATTTTCTCAATTACAGCAAGTAAAAACAATCATCCATCTGTTGGAAGAAGAACAAGAACAGCTTTGGCAGTTAATATTTACAGAGCCAGAAGGTGTCGGATTAGGTAAACAGCGAGTAACAGTCAGAATTGGTGCGGAGAATCCTTTAGAGCCAATCCGTAGTTGTACGCTGATTTCGTCTACTTATCGCCGGGGTACTGTACCTGTAGGAAGCGTAGGGGTATTAGGGCCAACGCGGATGGATTATGAAACTGCGATCGCTGTTGTCGAAGCAGCAGCAGATTATTTATCTGAAGCTTTAAGTTAATAGTTAAAATCAAACTGTTTAAATTAGCAAGTTTATCTAAATGAGTAAAAAGATTGCTTTGATAGTTTTGTGGCTGAGTTTTGTGACTTATGCTTTTTTTCTCGCACCTCCAGAGCAACCAGGCACTTTTGAATTAATTAAAAATCTTTCTACGGGAGTTTGGGACGGAGTTAATCCTTTAGTTATTGCTTTATTTAATATTATGGGCGTTTTGCCGATGATCTATAGCTGTTTGCTATTTATTGATGGTAGAGGGCAAAAAATATCTGCCGCGCCTTTTGCTTTAGTTTCTTTTGGAGTTGGCGCTTTTGCAATTTTACCTTATTTGTTTTTACGGCAACCAAATCCAGAGTTTCTGGGTAAGAAAAACTGGTTTATTAAATTGTTAGATTCACGAATCACAGGAGCTTTTCTACTTATTAGCACCGCAATTTTAATTGTTTATGGATTGGTAAATGGCGACTGGGCAGATTTTGCCCAGCAATGGCAAACCAATCGTTTTATTAACGTTATGAGTCTAGATTTTTGTTTGCTTTGCTTGTTGCCTGGAGTATTAATTAGCGATGATAGGTTGCGTCGGAATATGAATAATCCGACATTATTTTGGATTGCCGTACTGTTACCATTATTTGGAAGTTTGATTTATTTGTCTGTGCGATCGCCTTTACCGGAAAATAGCGAACAATTATCTAAGGCGCAAGCAATATCTACATAATTAGTCAGACGTATTTAAGTAGGTCAACCGTTTTAATTGGTTTAACCTATTTTTTTAGATAAATTATGCTTAGAAAAATTGGACTGTGGCTAGTGTGGGCGGGATTTATTGCCTATATTTTACTGTTCTCCCCACCTTTGCATTTACCAGAAACGATCGCACTCCTAATAAAAATATTGACTTTTCAGTGGGGAGAAGTCAATGCAATTATTTTGTCAATCTTTGCTTTAGTAGGGGTTTGGCTGCAAATATATAGTTGTCTGTTGTTTATTGATGGGAGAATGCAAAAGATTCCGTTTTGGGTTTTTGCTTTAGCTTCTCTAGGTTCAGGCGTAATTGGGTTAATACCTTACTTGGCATTACGCGAACCCAATCAAGAATTTGCAGGGAAAAAAGATAGTTTCTTAAACATACTAGATTCTCGTTCTACAGGCATTATTTTGACGGTATTTACAGTTTTTGTGCTAATTTATGGCGTATTTGCCGGAAATTGGGCAGATTATATTTACCAATTTCAAAGCGATCGCTTTATTCATGGCATGAGTTTAGCAGTATGCCTATTTGCGGTGCTATTTCCCACATTTTTGGGCGATGATATGGCAAGACGCGGTTGGTTGAGGGATTCTCAACTATTTTGGGTAATAGCCCTAGTACCATTATTCGGGCCATTATTGTATTTGTGTATCCGTCCGCCATTAATCGAATCTACAAGCTAGGGTGGGAGTGCGCCTATTTTTTAGCTAGAAATGATTAGTCGAAGAAGAAATATTGTTAGATTAGTTAGACAAATATTTGCAGTATTTCAGTATAGCGGACGGGCGCTGGGATTAGTATGGGACACCAGCCGGACTCTAACAATAATTTTGGCAGTTTTAACGGTAGTGGCTGGTTTGCTGCCTGGGGCGATCGCCTATATTGGAAAATTAATTGTCGATAGTGTCATACTTGCTTCTCAATCGGGATTAGATAGCGATCGTAATTTAGCCTTCATTTATTTAGGATTAGAAGCTATTGTCGTTGCCATCCTTGCTGGAAGCCAAAGAGGGCTAAGTATTTCGCAATCTTTGCTGCGGGTACTATTAGGGCAAAAAGTTAATGTTTTAATCCTCGAAAAAGCTCTAACTTTAGATTTAGCTCACTTTGAAGACTCGGAATTTTATGACAAAATGAGTCGGGCGCGGCGAGAAGCTTCTAGTCGACCATTGAGCTTAGTTAGCGGTACGTTTAAATTAGTTCAAGATACTATCTCTTTGGCTACCTACGGCGGTTTGCTGTTGAAATTCTCTGGCTGGGTGGTAGTAGTTTTAATTCTCGCGGCGATACCTGCTTTTATTGCTGAAACTAAATTTGCTGGCGTGGCGTTTCGGTTATTTCGCTGGCGCGCGCCAGAAACGCGAGAACAAACTTATTTAGAAACTTTGATTGCTAGAGAAGATTTTGCTAAAGAAGTACAGTTGTACGGACTTGGCGCAATGCTACTACAGCGCTATCGGGATATTTTTAATCGATTGTACTTTGAAGACCGAAATTTAACCTTAAAACGTGGAATATGGGGTTATTTGTTGGGATTAGTAAGTACGTCGGCTTTTTACATTGCTTACTTATGGATTGTTACCGAAGCTGTCGCCTCGCGCATCTCTTTAGGAGATATGACAATGTATTTAGTAGTATTTCGCCAGGGACAAACTACATTTGCAAGTTTTCTGAGTTCCATCGGCGGAATGTATGAAGATAACTTATATTTATCAAACTTGTACGAGTTTCTAGAGCAAGATATCCCACAACCATCGGGTAAACGTACTAAGGGTTTGATTCCTGGAGATGGATTAAGGTTTGAGAACGTATCTTTTACATACGCAGGTAGCCTCCAGCCAGCCTTAAAAAACATTTCCCTACACCTCAAACCAGGGACAAAATTAGCAATTGTCGGCGCTAATGGTTCGGGTAAAACTACACTAATTAAGCTCTTAACGCGGCTATACACCCCTACTAGCGGGCGAATTGTCTTAGATGGGGTGGACTTGCAAGAGTGGGATATGGACGCGCTGCATAAGCGGATTGGAGTAATTTTTCAAAACTTCGTGCGCTACCAATTTACCGTTGGTGAAAACGTAGGCGTTGGCGATGTAGAACACCTAGAAGATGCGGCTAAATGGAAAACCGCCGCCGAAAAAGGGATGGCTTTATCCTTTGTCGAAAAAATGCCCGATAAGTTTCAAACTCAGTTAGGGAGATGGTTTAAAGATGGACAAGAATTGTCGGGGGGGGAGTGGCAAAAAATTGCTTTATCTCGCGCTTTTATGCGGACTAAAGCCGATATTTTAGTCTTAGACGAACCTACCGCCGCGATGGATGCAGAAGCGGAAGTACAGATATTTGACCGTTTTCGCAGCTTGGCAAAACATCAAATGGCAATCTTAATTTCTCACCGTTTTTCTACCGTCAGGATGGCAGATGCGATCGCAGTTTTAGCTGATGGAGAATTAATTGAACAAGGTACGCACGAGGAGTTACTAGCTGCTAATGGTCGCTATGCAAGGCTTTTTACCCTCCAAGCGGCAGGGTATCATTAACAACTATTATGCTTGTATATCTTTTTTAGAGCGTGTCGGTGAAAGGATCTCATTGAGAGAGCTTTAAATAAAAATTTTCATGCGCTAAAGCAGAGATTTTTATAAGCCTTTTCTCCGCAGAAATCAAAGAGTATAATTAACTTTACAGTTAAGTGGGGAATAATTTATGTATCCCAAAAACCCACTATTTCAGAAATGTCTCACTTACCTTGAATCATTACCCAATATTAAGGCAACTATTCAAAAAGAGCCTTATTTCTCTAGTCAGGTTTTGGCGGATGGGAATCTAATAATTAATACCGCCGATAAAACTATCAACTATGTGTGCGAAATCAAAACCGATCTCACAAATGATGTAGTTGAACAAATTGCTGAATATTTTGCCAACTTAGGTAAAAGGCTAAAGCACGAACAACGACCTTTGCTGGTTACACGCCATTTATCTAATTTAGTTGTAGAGCGGCTCTTAGAGAGAAATATTGAGTTTATTGATATTGATGGAACTATTTATCTTAATAGTCCAGAACTTTATGTATTAGTTCGCAATCAGAGTTCAAAAGGCAACACAAATAAATCTTTAGAAATTACTACTGCTACTTTGCAAGTCATGTATGTTTTGCTTTGTCAGCCAAAGCTTAGTTCCAGGGAAAACGATTTTGAAAAAAAGATTGCTTACATTGCCGATCTCACTTTAGAAACCGTGAGAATCGCGCTTAAAAAACTTCAAGAGTTAGATTACATTAAACCCAAAAATGGAGGCTATGAAATTGTTGATTATGTCAAGCTTTTTGAGCGATGGGAGTTAGGATATTCAGAAAAATT
>JAPJOW010000300.1 GCA_030826005.1 Aliterella sp. RAGGC_92 | reverse complement strand
GCTTGAGCCGACTTTAACTATAAGAGCGGGGTTTCAACCCTAGGCGGGCTAGGGGTCTTTTGCAAGATGTCTAATCCAGTTTCCCCCAAGTTAGGGAGCTAGGGGCGCAAAAGATTATTTATCCAAGAAGTCTATTAAATCTTTTAGGGGGCAAGGTTTTAGCCCTGAGAGCAAAATTTCAATCTTAGACGGACTAATTTTTCAGTAAGTTTAATTGTCATAAAACCCTAACAAACTAACTACTAGATAGCAAATGTTATAATTCTATGACATAACGATCCCCAAAAAGCCGATTGATGCGTATATATGCCTAAAAAAACTAGAAAAAACCTTGATCCCAGCTAGTATTTACTGCTAAATATAAAACAACAGAGCGATCCCCAAGCTCCAACACAAACAAATACATCACTTAAAAATTGCTGGATCTTCAAGTCAACAGAACTCGAACTGACCCAGACAGTAAATAGTCAAGCTGTAACCGTTTAACAAAAAGGCGTAACAACTGCATAACTCTAGTTCCAAACTTATGGCGACATACTGAACAGAGTTTTTGCCCGCAAAGAAAATGATTCACCGCTCAAACTACCGGAGAACACATCATGGCAAAAGAACGCCCCCCCCTAGAGGAGATGACATTGCGTCAACTACGCAAAGTTGCTAGTGAATGCAGCATCTCTCGTTATAGTCGAATGCGTAAATCGCAATTACTGGCGGCAATTCAACAAGTCCAGCGCCCAAAATCTGTAATCCCATCTCAAACCCTGGAGGCACAAGAAGCAGTGGAAGCAGCAAAATTTGAATTAGGTACTGAAGATCGTATCGGTGGTTCTATCTCGGATGTAGATGAAGGACTTGCTGACTTACCTGCGGGCTACGGTGAAAGCCGAATTGTCCTTATGCCCCGCGATCCCCAATGGGCTTATACTTACTGGGATATTCCCAACGAGCGCAAAGAAGAAATGCGCCGCCAAGGCGGACAGCAACTAGCACTGCGAATTTACGATGTTACCGACATTTCCTTAGAATACCAAAGCCCCCACAGCATTCAAGAGTACCCCAGCGACGAACTAGCAAGAGAATGGTACTTGCCAATTCCGGTAAGCGATCGCGATTATGTAGTAGATATTGGCTATCGTTGTGGCGATGGTCGCTGGCTAGTGTTAGCGCGTTCTATTCCCGTCCGCGTTCCCCCGGTATATCCTAGCGATTGGATTGAAGACCAATTTGTCACCGTCAATTTTGAAGAAGATTTGCGCGGTAAAACTGTACTTGAACTAATTACCCCTGCTAAACGCATGGCAGATAGCGCCACTGCAAGTCAACAAGCAGCTACGGCTGGAGCTTACGGCAACCCAATTTATGATGATATCTTTGGCATGGCTCAAGGTGCGGAAGCACAAAGAGTTGCAGGTTCACTGTTTGGTTCAATGCAGCAAGTTCCCATGCACGAACAAGCTATTAGTTCCTACGTCTTCCCCTCCGGCGTGGGGATGTGGGCAGTGCCTACAACTTCAGGTTTAACCATGTCTGGGGTGGGAATGTCGGGAATCGGTTTTGGCGCTTCTATGGCCCCCATTCGCCCGCGTCAGTTTTGGTTAGTTGCGGATGCGGAGTTGATTGTCTACGGAGCAACCGAGCCGGATGCTACAGTTACAATTGGCGGTCGTCCAATCAAACTCAATCCCGACGGTACTTTCCGCTATCAAATGTCTTTCCAAGATGGTTTAGTTGATTACCCAATTATGGCGGTAGCCGTAGATGGAGAGCAAACGCGCTCAATTCACATGAAGTTTAATCGCGAAACTCCATCGCGCAATACTAATACCAAAGAAGAAGCCGTACCAGAATGGTTGAGCTAAAAGCTAACTATTACTTTTAAATCAAATCCCTAACCTACCGTTGGGGATTTTTTTATGGATATTGTGCTACTACTTGCGTAGTAGTAATTAGTAATTTTTTTTGTTAAAAACCCACCTAGCGATACAAGTAGTCAACTCAAAAATTAACTAACATCAATAATTATTAATCCTTTCCTGGCAGGCTCGTTGGTATAAAATAGAACTAAGTAAGCCTGGAAAACTGGTTTATTAACTCAATTAAATTAAAATTATGACACCCCAAGAA
Organism: Aliterella sp. RAGGC_92; assembly: GCA_030826005.1. Taxonomy (GTDB): domain Bacteria; phylum Cyanobacteriota; class Cyanobacteriia; order Cyanobacteriales; family Chroococcidiopsidaceae; genus Aliterella. Next base: position 2,194 of record JAPJOW010000300.1, on the reverse strand, counting down.
ATTGCGAATACGTTAGTACAACTATTTGAGCAAACTACTGTAACAACGATTGCTCCTGGTTCGTGGCAAATCGAAAAACAAAACTTACGCTTATTAGTATTACTATCGGAAGACCAGTCTTGGCTGAGGATTCTGCTGCCAATTATTTCCGCTCAAGTAGCCAAGCCATTTATGGAGCAGTTTTTGGAGTCTAATTTTGACGATACCCAAGAAGTGCGTTATGCCCTACATCAAGGCGTAATATGGGGAATCTACCAGCACAGCCGCGAAAGTTTGCAGCCAAGCGATTTAACTAATGCGATCGCGCGTTTGGTAACATTGCATCAAACTGGGCTAACGGGCGTATTCAATCAATTAGTAGAAAGCCGGATTGGTCAAATTGTCCAAACTGCCAAGCTTCAAGGACAGTCGTTAGAAACTACATTGCAAACTTTAGACCGTTTCTATGAAGAAGGAGTATTAGGCGACCTCGAACAAGGTGCGGAGTCAAGAGAACAAGTTTTAACTGCTTGGAGACGGCAATTAGAGCGAATGTGGGCAGAGAAATAAACTTTTATGGATATTGTAGAAATCCTTAAAGCTGACTATCATAGGTTTCCAGCCAATCAAACTTATAGCCTTTACGCCGAAGATGTATTTTTTCAAGATCCGTTAAATAAATTTCGCGGTATTAAAAAATACAAAGCAATGATTGGTTTTATTAATACTTTTTTTATTGCCCCAAAAATGGATTTGCAGGCAATCAACCGCGTGGGTGACACAATCAAAATGGAGTGGGTGTTGAGTTGGAATACTCCCCTACCCTGGAAACCGCGCATTGCTATTCCTGGTTGGAGCGAACTAAAAATTAATGCTGATGGCTTAATTGCTTCTCACGTTGATTATTGGAAATGTTCGCGCCTAGATGTAGTAAAACAACATTTTTTTAAACGCAGTTAATTATTAAACATAAAACCCGTAGTAGAGACGCAACAGTACTACGTCTCTGCATTTTTTTGTTTATAATCCCAAAAAAATATCAACAAAGCGATCGCCAGCGCAATATCAGACATAAATAAGCATAAATACGTTAAATTTGTCAGCAATATATCATTAGCACTGGTTTACCCAAAAACCCTAACATTTTCCCCTCAATCTTATTTCTACCTTTTGGTAGTGTAAAACTCCCTCTAACCTCATTAAATTGAATACGGGACAATTTTATTCTTTCGTAATTGCTAAAAACGGTGATTTTTGGGATTATACCGTCATTTTTGAGCGAGAAATTCAGAAGGCTTCTAGTTTTCATCAGTTCGCGCTATCAAGCGATGCTTTGGACTCAATAGCAACGTTTTAACTCGTGCAGCAACACTGCTTGCTGTATAGCTCGCTATTAACTGTAAGTAAACACAAAACCCATGAGTATAGTTCAAGCAAAATTTGAAGCAACTGAAACGGCATTTCATGTAGAAGGTTACGAAAAAATAGATTTTAGTCTAGTTTTCGTCAACGGAGCTTTCGATATCAAAAACCCGGAACTAGCGGAGAGTTACAAAAACTTTGGGCGCTGTTTGGCGGTAGTCGATCGCAATGTAAATCGGCTGTATGGTAGTCAGATAGAAGCATACTTTCAGCATTACAACATTGACTTAACGGTATTTGAACTGACAATTACCGAACCAACAAAAACCTTAGAAACCTTTGAGGCAATTATCGATGCTTTTGCTGACTTTGGTTTAGTCCGCAAAGAGCCTGTTTTGGTAGTTGGGGGCGGATTGACAACCGATGTAGCGGGTTTTGCTTGCGCTTCTTACCGTCGCCGTACTAATTACATTCGCATTCCGACAACGCTAATTGGATTAGTAGATGCGGGAGTTGCGATTAAAGTTGCTGTCAATCACGGCAAACTTAAAAACCGTTTGGGAGCTTACCACGCACCCAAAAAAGTAATTTTGGACTTTTCATTTTTACAAACCTTGCCGACTCCAGAAGTACGCAATGGTATGGCAGAATTAGTCAAAATTGCTGTAGTTTCTAACTCTGAAGTATTCGAGCTATTGGCGGAGTATGGAGAAGAATTACTCAATACCCACTTTGGCTACATCGATGCAAGCGAAAAAATTAAACAAGTTGCTCAAGAAGTAACCTACAAAGCAATTCAAACCATGTTGGAATTAGAAACCCCCAACCTGCATGAATTGGATTTAGACAGGGT
>JAPJOW010000299.1 GCA_030826005.1 Aliterella sp. RAGGC_92 | reverse complement strand
ATCTGGTAAAAGTGTAAACAAGCCATAAAAAAATGCTACTAATAGCCCAATAATTTTACCTTGCGAATGTTGTTCAAGGCGCGTTTCATTTTTCATAAATACCTTTAATAAGCACCTTTGCCAAACAAAACAATTCTGACAGTATCGATTAAGATATCTAAATCTAAATTGAAAGACCAGTTATCAATATAATAAAGATCCAAGCGTACAGCATCGGCAAAATTATTAATATTGGAACGTCCCGAAACTTGCCAGAGTCCAGTAATACCAGGCAAAACTTGATGGCGAATATGATGCCAATTAGCAAAACGTTCCACGTCTCGTAACGGTAAAGGACGCGGGCCAACTAAACTCATTTGTCCTAATAAAACATTAAATAATTGCGGTAATTCATCAATACTGGTACGTCGTAAGAAACGCCCAACAACGGTAATTCGCGGGTCGTTTTTGATTTTGAACATTACACCATCATTGACTTCATTATTTTGTTCTAAAGCTTTTTGTAAAGTAACAGCATCAGCTACCATAGTCCGAAACTTCCACACTTGAAAAACCTTGCCATGCAAGCCCATTCTTTCTTGACAAAAGAAAACTGAACCTGGAGAAGTAAACTTGATAGCGATCGCAGCGATAATAAATACTGGTGATAGAACAATTAACCCCAGTAGCGCCCCGATAATATCAAGCAAGCGCTTAAATCTATAGTCCCAGCCGCTAATTAAGGGAAACTCTAATAATAGCGTTGGCAATCCCGCAAAAACTTCAGGAACTCCGCGCCGATGGAGCATTTCTAAACTAGAAGGAATTAGGCGCATAGTAATTCCTAGTCTCCGCAACTGCCAATATAAAGCTGAAGCTAACTCTGTCTGCGGTAAATTTTCAACTAATACTTCTCGCGCTTTAGATGCCTTAATTTTTTCGATAGTAGTTGCAGCATTAGCCGTACAAGCAAGCGCCGCCCCGACGACTTGATATGGCGACTTCTTTTGTAATACCTTACTTAAAATTGGCAAGCGATCGCCAGGGGCAATTAAAAATACCGGAACTGCTTGGGAATGATACCGATTAAACTGCCGTAAAACTAGCGTTGTAAATAGCCGCAGCCCAATTACCAAAAAGATACTGCTAAACCAAGCCGTAAAAAAGAGCGATCGCGGCGGATCTAATTTAGGATCGTAAAAGTACCCCAAAACCAAAGACATGAGGTAAACGGTGCTAACCAGTTGACCGGAGAGGATGTAATTTTTTTCTTGACTAGAAAAGCTATAAAGTCCGCCATAAGCAAATAGTAAAAATGTCACCCCTGCAAATAGCCAAAATAAACTAGGCAATCCCAGCCACTCCCACCAAGCTAGTTGAGGCGGAACGGGAGAGTAAAATTTATTCCAATATTCTGCAAATCGCCACGCTAAAGCTAATGCTAGTAAGTCGCTTAATAATAGTGCGATTACTCGGTAAGCAAGGCTATTGAATATTTGCCGGGGTTGGAAGCTACCGGGGGCGCGAATATCATTTTTGTAATTAGGCTTGCTAGAGAGTTTATTCATAGCAATAGAACTTACTATTGGGAGCGACACCATCAGTATTCCCCAAAAGTTAAACAAATCTGACTTAAAAATAAATATTTAACTAGACAATTTTTTGAGAGCAGAAAGCCGAGTTTTGCCCAGTTGCAGTCCAAACAGAACCACAAAAGCCGGATTATTAATTAAATATCGCCGCCACAACCGCCTAGGTTCGGTAGCAAAGCGATAAAGCCACTCTAAACCCAAATTCATCATCCAGCGCGGCGATTGGGAAACTTCGCCGCTATGAAAACTGAATGCTGCACCTACTCCTACCATTACCGCTTGCAACAATCCCTGCTGGCGCGCCATCCATTCCTCTTGTTTGGGACATCCCAAACCTACCAATACAATCGCCGCACCAGAAGCATGAATACGGTTGATATCGTCAGTTTCTTCCTCTGGGGTCAAAACTCGAAAAGGGGGAGAATAAATCCCGGCGATCGCTAAACTAGGAAAACGTTGTTGTAAGTTGGTTTGTAATTTAGCCAGCACCGTTTCTGTACCACCGTATAGATAAATCGGGATGCCTTCACTAGCCGCTTTTTCGCACAATACCAGCATCAAGTCTGGCCCGTACACTCTCGGTTGTCCGGCAACTCCGAGCAGCCTTAAAGCCCACACTAAGGGCATTCCATCGGGTGTTACGATCGCTGCGCTATTAATAATTTTTTGATAGTGCGCCTGCCAATAAGCGGTCATTACTACATGAACATTTGCGGCGACAACGTAACAAGAAGTTTTATTTTTAGCCCAATTGATAATGCGACTTCCCGCATCTTCATAGCTAGTGGCATGAACTTGGGTAGATAGAATGTACTTAGAGGGGCTTGAGTGCATTGTTTTTACGATCGCTTTAATACTTGTTGATATACTTGCTCGGTGCGATCGGCGATTTTTTGCCAAGTGTAACGCGATTCTACTTTTTGTTTTCCAGCTTCACCCATTGCTTGAGCTTGGCTTGGGTGGAGGAGTAAATAAATAATTTTTTCCGCGATTTGGTGGGGTTCAGGCTCTACCAAAAACCCATCCACTCCATCACTAATAACTTCCGCTACGGCGGGGATATTGCAGCCAATTACAGGCTTACCCAAGCTCCAAGCTTCGGTATACACTCCTCCAAAGCTTTCTTGAGACGAGGGGACGCACAGCAAAGTAGAAGATGCGATCGCGTTTGTTTTTGTTTGTAAGTCTACTTTCCCTAAGCGATGAATCCGCTTATCGTTTATGGACGCAAAATACTGTTCTGACTTTCCTACTGGTGGCCCAATAAATACAAACTGGACATCGGGGATTTTTTGCCAAACTAACTTTGCTGCTTCAATTACTTGCTGATAACCTTTGTATTGGTAATGCTGCCCTAAAAACAAAACAAAAGGTTCTTTTATCTGATACTTGCTCTTAAATGCTGTACTTTCCGCTACTGGAGCTAAAATTGCACCCATTCCTGTAATTGCAATTCGTTCTGCTTTTACACCCAAATCTATCAAAATCTGTTTTTCAGCATTAGTCAAAGCAATAACCATATCTGCCATTTGGTAAAGTTTGATATAGGCTTTGTAGCGCCATCCTACCCAGCGCGGATGATGTACGGGAGTAAAAATAAACGGTATGTCGTGGCGTTTAGCTGCTTGATAAGACGCATAACTTAGCCCTTCTCTACCAATTCGCACGTTGTGAACTAAATCGGCTTTAGCTGCGTAAGCTGATAAATGTTGTTCTAAGCAAGCAGCAATCGGCGGTAAAGCTATATTCATCAAGGGATAATAAATTGGCACGTAGGGAGCGAGGCGCAGTTTTTCGTCTACAGAAAGCCCTAATCGATGTACGGGTATATTATCAATTGTGTAGTTGTAATCGTGAGTTGGCGATCGCACCGTAGTACCCAGTAGCCAATCTGTGCGGTTAGTATCCCATTGGCTAACTACTTGAATAGAATGGCGTAGTTGTAGTTGTTGAGCGATTAAATGCTGATGAAGTTGAGCGCCGCCGATGTAAGGTGGATAAGCTGTTAGCGTGTAAAGTAATTGCATAAATTTATTGCTTAAGTATCAGCAGCTATTTTATAAACCTCAACCGTTTGTTCCGCACACTTTTTCCAACTAAACTTACTTGCTTGCTCAAGGGAGCGCTGAGACATTTCCCCGCGCAGTTTGGCATTATTTACAACTTCAAGCATTGCTTGACATAGTTCGTCAGATTGTTTGGGGTCGATGGTAATTCCCGCGTTTCCAACGACTTCAGGTAAAGAACTTGTATTAGAAGTAATTACAGGAATACCACATTGCATAGCTTCTAGAGGCGGTAGTCCAAAACCTTCGTAGAGTGAAGGATAAACAAATGCGATCGCACCGCTATAAATTGCACTCAAATCACTGTCTGGTACATACCCTGTAAAAAATATTCTTGACTGTAAATGAGGATATTTTTTAGCTATTTCAAAAATACTTTTGTTTTTCCATCCACTTACGCCTACTAATACCAGGTTCAAATCTAAATTAGGGTGTTCTAAAATAAGCTGGCAAAAACACTCAATTAATAAAGTTAAGTTTTTGCGCGGCTCAAGAGTAGAAAGACTTAGGAGATAAGGACTATCCGGTATATTATGAGCTTTAATTACAGATTTTATGTTTGCTATTTCTTTAACTGGGTAAAAATTGCTACTAGCTGCTAAAGGTGTAACAAAAACTCGACCTTTATCCATTCCTGTATACTGACAAAAGTCATCTTTAGTATGCTGAGAAATACAAATAACCCAATCTTTATTAA
>JAPJOW010000033.1 GCA_030826005.1 Aliterella sp. RAGGC_92 | reverse complement strand
CCTTAGTATGTAAAAATATATTTGGTAAGTTTTGTAGAGGATATTTAATATGTTGAAATAAACTGAATAAAATTTTTACTAATAGAATAATTTTATTTATTTTTTATACATTATCAGGGCGCAATACTTTACGCCCTGATAATGTATCTGTCTCAATTAAGAAGTGCTAGATCGGCATTGAGTTAATTAAAAGGCATTGCTGAATTTAGATATGATTATCCCTTTGCAACCCATCCTTTTTGTTATCACCTTGTCCCCTTGTCTGCTCCTCTTTCATCCTTTAGTTCAGCAACGCCAATTAAAACTTACTACTGTGCCAGGGGAGATGATTTATAGTGCTTTAGCAAGTCTGCGGGATCGTCGTAAATTGCCAGTGCATCGCCAAGTTGCGAGTCATCAAAGCCGCCACAGCGAAACGCAATTACGCCAACACCTGCCTTAGATGCGGCTTCAATATCGTAAGGCGTATCTCCGAGCATAATTGCTTGCTCTGGTTGCAGATTTCCCTTACTTAATGCTACTTGTACTAAGTCTGGCTCAGGCTTAGAGGAGTCTGCATCGCTAGAGGTTGTTGTTGGTTCTTCCGCTAATAAGTCTTCCACTTCTCCCGCTTTTAGTAAACTCGATAATTCCTGACTGGTAGCGGAACTAGCTACTACTAACTTAAAACCATCTTGCTTGAGTCTTTGCACCAACTCCCGCGAACCTGGAGCAGGCTTTAAAGTTTGACTAAACTTCTCAATAATTAACTCTTTGCGGCGATTGGCGGCTTTTTTACCAACTCCTTCTTCCCCAGAAAGTTCCGGCAATATTCGTGGAATTAGTTGATCGCCTCCCATCCCAATTAAAGGACGAACATCATCAAACTTTATTTCGTACCCGTATTCTGCAAAAGCTTCTACCCAAGCTTGAGCATGAGCATCATTACTCAATACCAAAGTTCCATCAATATCTAATAGCACACCTTGAATTGCCATATTTAACTTTCGCCGCTTTCTCTAATTAACTTTTTTAAGTAAACAAAGTCCAAAAGCTATTACATCCATCTTCAGAAACAGGGTTGTTTTGAGAAATAAGCGATCGCATTTCCCTAACTTAAACGCCAAAAATCTAGCTAATTAGCCGTTACATTAACAAAACTATATATTTAAGTAAAATTAAAGAAAATGCCCCCAGCGACTCCATGCAGCTAAAAATTACTAATTCAAGATGGCTTGCGCCTTTATTACTAATTGCGCCCTTTTTCTTTTGGGGTACGGCAATGGTAGCCATGAAAGCAGTCATACCCAATACAACACCGTTATTTATGGCGGGGGTGCGTTTAGTTCCGGCGGGGGTGTTGGTTTTGATAGCTGCGGCAATTCTGGGCAAACCTCAACCCAATAGTTGGATTGCATGGCTGTGGATTAGTTTATTTGCCTTGGTAGATGGAACGATGTTTCAAGGCTTTTTAGCCGAAGGCTTAGAAAGGACAGGGGCGGGGTTAGGATCTGTCATGATTGATTCTCAGCCCTTGGCAGTGGCAATACTGGCGCTTTGGCTATTTGGCGATCGCATTGGGTTATGGGGCGCTTTAGGCTTGTTTATTGGCGTACTGGGGATTAGTTTAATCGGCTTACCCGACCAATGGATCATAAATTTATTCCACCAAGATGCGATTACTATTGTTGGCAGTTGGCAACAATTATTTGCTAGTGGCGAATGGTTGATGCTATTAGCGGCGCTGTCGATGGCGGTAGGAACAATTCTTATTCGCTATGTATGCCGTTATACAGATCCGGTAGTCGCTACGGGATGGCACATGATTTTGGGTGGTTTACCATTGTTTGCGTTGTCTAGCGGCGTTGAATCCCAGCAATGGAGCAATATAGATTTATCTGGATGGGTGGCGTTAGGATATTCAACGATATTTGGTAGCGCGGTAGCTTACGGATTATTTTTTTACTTCGCTTCTAGCGGTAGTTTGACAAGTTTAAGTTCTTTAACCTTTTTGACTCCAGTATTTGCCTTATTTTTTGGTAATCTCTTTTTGGGAGAATTACTCAGTCCGTTGCAGTGGGTGGGAGTTGGCTTAACTTTAGTCAGCATTTACCTAGTCAATCAAAGAGAAAATTTAACCGCAGCGAACAATTCTTTAACAGAAATTACTAGCACGTCTCCAGCAGAAACAGAATTAAAGCGGGCTATTGTCAGCGTCAATGAACCAGAAACTTTAACTGAAAATTAATTATTTTGCCTACTAATACTCTCAAATTGCTATTTGTCTCTACGCCTGTCGGTGCTTTAGGTACGGGAGTAGGCGGCGGAGTAGAACTAAGTTTATATAATATCGCTCAAGAAATGCTGCGGCGCGGACACAGTTTACAAATTCTTGCGCCTGTTGGTTCAAAACTAGCCCAGTTGCCCATAATCGAAATTCCTGGCAATGTCCAAATTATCGCCCAAAGTCAAGAACGCAACACGCCGATTATGATGCCCGATAATTCCGTGCTGGCAAATATGTGGGAGTATGCGCGGCAAGTACAAAAACAGTACGATTTAATTGTTAACTTTGCCTACGATTGGCTGCCTTTTTATCTGACACCTTTTTTTAATTCTCCTATTGCCCATTTTGTGAGTATGGGTTCGCTATCGGCGGTGATGGATGAAGCTGTCGCCCAAGTAGCAACTCAGTTTCCCGGTACGATTGGCTTTTACACTCCTTCTCAAGCCGCAACTTTTGACCTTAATACTGAATGTGCTTGTTTAAGTAGCGGTGTAGATTTATCTTTATACGAATTTTGCCCAAAACCAGATAATTATTTAGCTTGGCTAGGCAGAATTGCCCCCGAAAAAGCTTTGGAAGATGCCGTAGAAGCGGCGCAAATAGCTAATATTCCCCTCAAAATTATGGGTAAAATGCAAGACGAGGAATACTGGCAAAAAATTTGCGCTACTTACCCCAACGCACCAATAGAATACTTAGGGTTTTTGTCTACTACCGATATGCAGCAGCAGTTGCGCCAATGTAAAGCGTTATTAATGACACCGCGTTGGGTAGAAGCTTTCGGGAATGTGGCAATAGAAGCTTTAGCTTGTGGAGTACCAGTAATTGCTTATCGTCGCGGTGGCCCGGCAGAGATTATTATTGACGGTAAGACGGGGTTTTTGGTGCAACCAGATAGCGTAGAAGGGTTAGTGAATGCGATCGCACATTTACCCGAAATAAACCGCTCTAATTGCCGCCAGAGTGCGGAAAAGGAGTATTCTTTAGAGGCATTAGGCGATCGCTTTGAGCATTGGTTTAGAGCAATTATCGATTAAACTAAAATTTCCCCACTGTTTGCGCCTACCCTGGAAAAATACTAGAGTTGCCGCCACCAGTGGAGAATCAAGTTAAAAGTTTAGAATTTTAGTGTAAACCGCGAGAACTTTTGCAGAGTACACATTTTATGTTGAGCTTTTTAACACGCATTCCTATTACTAGGACATTGACTGAATGATATAGTCAAAGTAAGGTGCTGCTTCTGCCGCATCTTCGGCGCTCATTAAGTTAAGAGCCGCAGTTTTTAAGCAACGGATAGATTCAACCATTCCAGGAACGGGAACGCCCAAAGAATTGTACATTTCACGCACGCCAATTAAACCAATTTTTTCAATTGGTTCTTTATCGCCCGCCAGTACGCCGTAGGTAATTAGGCGCAAGTACCAGCCATAATCGCGCAGACATAAAGCTCTTTGACGTTCGCCGTAAGCATTACCGCCAGGGGCGATAAAATCGGGACGCTTTTGCCAAAGTTTTTTGCTGGCTTCAGTAACAATTTTTTTCTCATTCTCGGCTAAAGTAGCAGCGATTCTCATGCGCTGTTCCCCAGTTTCCAAAAACTCTTTAATAGTATTGAGTTCGCCAGTGCTGGGGTAACGAAGATCGTCGTCGGCTTGCAAAATAAGTTGACTAACTACACTCATAATGATTGCGATCGCTAATTATCACTTAGTAGTTTAACTAAGTCTATGTACACAAATAAAGAGAAATTTACACTATGTCTTTAAATCAATTATCCACCAACACAGAAAATCATCACCAGTCTTGGCAGCAAGGTAACTTAGTTGAAGTAGTTATAGACGATTTAAGCGACACTGGGGACGGGGTAGGACGCTTTGAGGAACGAGTTGTATTTATTCCCGACACTGTACCAGGTGATCGCATTTTAGCGCGGTTAGTTAGAGTCAAACCTAAATACGCCTATGGCAAATTGTATGAAATCTTAGAGCGATCGCCCCATCGTCGGCGACCTAGTTGTATTGTTGCCGATAAATGCGGCGGTTGTCAGTGGCAGAGTGTAGCCTACGAATATCAACTTAAAGCCAAGTTTAATCAAGTCGTACAAGCACTAGAACGAATTGGCGGATTTACAAATCCCCCTGTAGATCCAGTTTTAGCAGCCCCAGAAACTTTAGGTTATCGTAATAAAGTTACTTATCCCCTTAGCAGGTCAGCCGAAGGACAAGTGCAAGCCGGGTATTATCAAAAAGGCACTCATCAGCTAATTAATCTCAATCAGTGTCCCGTCCAAGATGAACGCTTAAATCCATTACTTAAAGAAATCAAGCAAGATATTTACAAGCGCGGTTGGTCGATATACAACGAAACCCGCCATCAAGGTAGATTGCGACATTTGGGATTAAGAATTGGTCGCCGTACCGGGGAAATGTTGCTAACAATGGTAGTTACAGATTGGACGTTGCAAGAGCTTGAAACCCAGGCGCAAGAATGGTTAGACCGCTATCCTAAATTGGTTGGAGTATCGCTCAATCTTAACGCCAAAGTTACTAATACTATATTTGGTGAAAAAACTCGCTGTATCGCCGGACACGCTTACTTATTAGAACAATTTGCTGGCTTAGAGTTTCAAATGCTGCCAACGACATTTTTTCAAGTGTATACAGAGGCGGCAGAGGCGTTGTTAGAAGTAATTAAGCAGCAACTCAATTTACAAGGGCAAGAGGTCTTAGTGGATGCTTATTGTGGCATTGGGACGTTAAGTTTGCCCTTAGCCTCCCAAGTCAAACAAGTTATTGGCTTAGAAGTGCAAAATGCCGCCGTAGAACAAGCAAGGTTTAACGCTTGGCGCAATAATATTGAAAACGCGACTTTTCAATTAGGTTCTGTGGAAAAGTCACTTCCTACTTTAGCGATTAAGCCTAATGTTGTATTATTAGACCCACCCCGTCAAGGATGCGATCGCGCGGTAATTGATGCTTTAATTGCCACTAAGCCTCAAAAAATCGTTTATGTTAGCTGCAAACCCGCCACTTTAGCCCGCGATTTAAAACTGCTTTGCTCTGACGCTAACTACAAATTAGTTAGAGTCCAACCCGCCGATTTCTTTCCCCAAACCTCTCATGTAGAGTGCGCGGCTTTTCTAGAATACGCTGGAAGTTAACTTTCATGGCTGGATAATTACAGGCTGTCCCTGTCTATTACTACCAACTACAACAATTTTGGCATTAGTCGATTGGGCTAGTTTCTCATTTGCTTCAATTTGCTTCAACTGCAAAAGTTTATCGTTGAGTCCTTGAGAAATAATTTGTTGGGAATCGGCAATTCCTCTTGCTTCGATGCGCTTGCGTTCGGCTTCTTTGCGTTCTTTTTGAATGACAAAATCCATCTGCTGGGTTTGCTGTTCTGCTTGCAACTTATCTTCTACAGCTTGGCTAATTTTTGCGGGTAGTTCTAGTTTTCTTAAAGGAGTATCTTCAATAATTATGCCTCGATGGGCAACAAGTTGGCTTAGAGAATCGCGGATTTCTTGAGCTAACTTTTGTCTTTCGGAGGTATAAAGAGCTTTGGCATTGTAAGTCGCTGTTATTTTGCGAATTACCGAGCGAAATTGTGGAATTAAAATGATTTCTTCGTAATCTCTGCCAATAGTTTGATAAATTTCTTGAGCCTTTTTTTCATCTACATGGTAGAGGATGCTGACATCGAGTTTAATGTTTAGCCCTTCAGAGGAAGGCGCGTCCAAAGTCTCCTTCATCTCTTGAGTGCGAGTTGAAAACTTTACTACCTGAGATAAGGGATGTTTAAAACTCAAGCCAGGCTTAAGAGTTTGAGGAGAAACCACGCCAAAGCTATCAACCACACCTACATAGCCCGCCGGAACAATAGAAATCGATCGCAATAATAGTACCAAAGCAGCAAGAATAGTAGTAGGTAAAGCGATCGCAATTATTGAGTAACGATTAATTAGGACTTTCATGGTTTTATTTAGCTCTTAAGCTTAGAATTCCCTAATCACTGCAAAAAATCTCAATTCAGCTATTTTTTAATTCTTGATGCGCCATTTTAACTACTTGAGCAACTTCCATTTGGTCTACGGGTGGCGTTTGGCTATCCATTCCCAACCACAAAAGATACTCAATATTTCCGGCGGGCCCAACTAGAGGCGACCAAGTTAAACCGCGATATCTCCAGCCAATTTCTAAAGCAGCTTGCAGAACGTGAAAAATAGCCTCTGTTTGGTCTTTGGGGTCGCGTACAACACCTTTTTTGCCTACGCGAGACTTGCCAACTTCAAATTGCGGCTTCACTAGCCATACTGCTTCTCGTGGGGGTGTCAGCAATTGCCACAAAGCAGGCATAACTTTAGTTAAGGAAATAAACGACACATCAACAACTGTTAAATCGGCGATTTCTCCGCCCCGATACAAGTCTTGCGGCTGGAGGTGACGTAAGTTGGTACGTTCTAACAAAACTACTCGCGCATCGTTACGCAAGCGCCAATCTACTTGTCCGTAGCCAACATCAACGCCATAAACTTTTTTTGCGCCATTTTGCAGCAAGCAGTCCGTAAAGCCACCAGTCGAAATGCCACCATCTAAACAGATTCTATTAGTAACATTAATTGCAAATACAGATAAAGCCTTTGCTAGTTTTTCGCCACCTCTAGATACATAAGGCAACTTTTCTTTGACTTGAATTTGGGCTTCTGTATCGATTTCCGTACCCGCTTTATCAACAACTTGTCCGTTTACCCTAACTTCTCCAGCTTGAATTAACCTTTGAGCTAAGGCGCGGGAGGAGCATAGTTCGAGTTCTACTAATAGCGTGTCTAATCGTTGTTTAGGCAAGGAGTTTGTTGAGTTTGGGTATGAATATTGCGGCGGGGAGAGACAAGGGTAAAGCGAAAAGCGGGTATCTGTATTTGTCCCACTTTTTGCTGTTGGGTTTAGAGCATAGTTTCAGCAACACCAAGAATTTTTTCTTTAGTCGGCTTGAGCCGACTTGAGCTATTAGCCTGGGGTTTTAACCCTAGGCGGGCTAGGTAGGCTTTTGCAAGTTGTAGATTGCCACTTCATCAATTACTGCACTAACCCATGTTTTAACCCTAGGCGGGCTAGGTAGGCTTTTGCAAGTTCATTAGAATTGACCCGCAAAATCTTATCGCTGACGTTTTAACCCTAGGCGGGCTAATTAGGCTGAAGCCATGAGGTCTAATGTTTATTTTGTGACTTACTACACAAGAGATCCCCCCTAGCCCACGACAACAAAGCGGGAAGCAAAGCTACACCGCTTTTTGTCTCCCCTTAAAAAGGGGGGAAAATATAAATGGTCTTTAAGAAGCCCATAAAATTAATCGGGGTTCGTAAGGACTAGACAAGTATTCGTGCTGGGGTAATACGCGCAAAGATAAACCCTGTAAACCAGAGCGAGTGTAAACAATATCTGCCGTATAAATACAACTACCATTGGCATCTTGCCCTTGAAACTCCATTACTACCGGAACGCCATTTACAATCTCGCCATTAGCATCGATAGCACCTTGATAAAGTTCCACTTGAATATCATCAGGAGTTAAAGTTGCTAAGTCAATTTTTGCTTTAACTGCGATCGTTTGGTCAACTTTCACATCCGCCGTATCGGAAATATCAATACTGGCGATTTTGATGTTGTACCAGTGGTCAAATAAATTCGCCTTCCACTGCGCTAATTCACTAGCTGGGGCGTAATGATTGACACTTAAACTATGATAGCGATCGCTTGCCGGAAAATAAGCCCTCATCGCATACTCGCTTACCATCCGCTCGGTATTGAAAAACGGACAATTTAAGCGAATAGCGTCTTTCATTTTTGCTACCCAACTGCGCGGTAAACCTTCATTATCCCGGTTGTAAAATAAAGGCACTACATCTTGTTCGATTAAATCGTACAAAGCATTTGCTTCTATTTCATCTTGATACATGGGGTCTTCGTAATTTTCCCCGTGTCCAATTGCCCAACCCGTGCGTACATAATCTGCTTCATCCCACCAGCCGTCTAATACGCTCAAGTTTGGCAACCCATTCATCGATGCTTTCATACCGCTAGTACCCGAAGCTTCGCGGGGACGACGGGGAGTATTGAGCCAAACATCGCACCCTGCAACCAATAGCCGCGCTACATGGATATCGTAATTCGGCACGAATACTACTTGCTTCGATAAACCCTGTTCGCGAATAAAGTGGTTGATATCGCGGATTAACTCTTTCCCTGGAATGTCCTTTGGATGAGCTTTTCCAGAAATTACAAATTGCACCCGACGGTCTTTATTTCCCGCCAAAATGCGCTTGCATCTTTCCAAGTCTCGCATCCACAGCGTAGCGCGTTTGTAAGTAGCAAAGCGACGGGCAAAACCAATTGTTAGTACCGAAGGATCTAGGGCTTCTTGCGCTTGGGCGATTTCTGCCGGGCTTGCACCGCGATCGCGTAAATGCTTTACTAAGTGTTCGCGGACAAATACCACCATATCTAAACGGCAGCGTTCGTGATTGCGCCACAATTCTTCATCGGGAATTGTATGTATGCGTTCCCACAACGGGCTATTTACCGGGGCTGAAGACCAATTTGGGCCTAAATAGCGATCGTACAGAGTTTGCGTCGCACTCGCAACGCAACTGCGGGCGTGAACGCCATTAGTAATTGCGGTAATTGGGACTTCCTGGACGGGCAAATTCTGCCACAAACCTCTAAACATTCCCCGCGATACTACGCCGTGCAACTGAGCTACACCATTAGCAAAGGTTGCCGTTTTTAGTGCCAATACTGCCATGCTAAAAGGCGAAGTCAAATCCCCTGTATTTTCACGCCCTAAACCCAGCATTTGCTCTTTATTTAAACCAAAAATTTCTGCATAATGCCCCAAATAATAAAGGGTTTTGTCTGGAGCAAATAAGTCAATTCCCGCCGGGACAGGAGTATGAGTTGTAAAAATATTAGTTGACGCAACTAATTGTCTTGCTTGGTTGTAATTCAAGCCTTCTTCCTGCATCAAGATTCTCGTCCGCTCTAGAGCCGAAAAAGCTGCGTGTCCTTCGTTCATGTGATAGGCTGTCACTCTTAAGCCCAAAGCTTTGAGCATTCGCACCCCACCAACTCCCAGCATAATCTCCTGGTGGATACGCATATCAATATCGCCACCGTAAAGTTGATCGGTGATGTCGTGATCGTAAGGGTTATTTGGTTCGATATTTGTATCTAATAGGTACAAAGGAACCGTTCCTACCTGCACCCGCCAAACCCTAGCGTAAACCTTGCGCCCTGGGTAATCTACCTCTATTCGCAACTCCGAGCCATCAGCATTCCTCTCTAAATGCAACGGCATATTGTAAAAATCATTGATGGGGTAGCGCTCTTGCTGCCAACCATCGGCGTTAAGATACTGAGCAAAGTATCCTTGCTGGTAAAGTAAGCCGACTCCTACTAGAGGTAAACCCAAATCGCTGGCCGATTTTAAATGATCTCCTGCTAAAACCCCCAAACCTCCAGAATAAATCGGCAAGCAATCAACTAAACCAAATTCGGCGGAAAAATAGGCAAAACATTCTTTGGCATACTTATCAGATTTGTTTTCTGTCTCCTGCAACCGATGCTTGTCATACCAGCTACGCTCTTGCAAATAATCGTCTAACTGACGGGCGGCTCTATCCATTTGGGCTAAAAAGCCTTCATCTTCTACAACTTCCTGCAAACGTACTTGGCTAATATTGCCCAGCATATAAACCGGATTGTGACGGCTGGCTTCCCATAGGTCAGGATCTAAACGGCGAAATAAGTCTTTGCTCTCGGCATTCCAATCCCAGTGAAGATTGTAAGCTAATGGGCGCAAGCTTTCTAGCCGAGGTGGCAGAGAAGGAGAAACGTTAAAAGTCCGAATTGGCTGCATGAGTTGAGGGAATTTTAAAGAGATGGTTATGGCTATTGTTTACTTGGTTCTACCTTGAATTGGCAAGTTTTGATACTTTTATTAGATAAATTTGCGCGATCTTTTATCTATTCAATAACTAAGGTGCGAAGTCGCCGCAGAAAAATAGCCTAATCTTTCGGTATTATAAGAAAGCTATCTGCTTAATATTTATTGCGGAGATAAATTCTGTGGTCACTCTCAAAATAGCTGTGTATATTGTTGTTGGTATATTTGTAGCGATGTTCTTCTTTGGCTTTTTGTCCAACGATCCTTCGCGCAACCCCAGCCGTCGGGATTTAGAATAAACCGCTCCCTTGCGGCTTTTAGCCAAGCCCCTGCAAATAACTAATCCTAGAGGCGGTTGCCAGTGTGGTTAAATTCATGCTTCCGGGCTGATAATTCGCTACTAATGTTTTGAACGAATATGCCCTACCCATTACCGTCACCTGCACCGCCTCCTATAGTTCAAGTAGAAAGCGATCGCTTTATTGATGCCAAGCCATTAATTCCCACTTCAAAGCCGCATATTAATCCAGTCGTCACCCTAAATACTCCAGGTTTACCTCTGCCCCCTGCCTTACAAGCCCCTAAAAGTGCGATTTTACTAGATGATAGTGTTAGTCTTCGCGATCGCTTAAAAGCGGCGACAGTAGCTCAAAATAGCGCGCAAACACCTATTGAGTCCGTCGCTCCAGCAACCCCTACAAATGACGCTCAAAGCGGAGAAGTCCCAGCCATCAACGCGCCCAATCTCCCGACGGAAAGCAGAGACGTGCCTAGTCCAGCTACACCTGTAGAAATACAATCCCAACCTACCGCCCCTAGTAATGTTGCTCCAGTAAGTAGCAGAATTGTAGAATTAAATGCCGATCGCCAAGAGTACGACGAGCAAAGGCAAATTGTAACGGCAGAAGGTAACGTAATATTAAGACTAAATGGCGGCGTTATAGATGCAGATAGCTTGCAAGTTAATTTGTCTAACCGCATTGCTGTAGGAGAAGGAGATGTCGCCGTAACGCGAGGCGAACAAATCCTGCGCGGCGAAAGATTTACTTATAACTTCGTGCAAAATACCGGAGAATTGCTAAACGCTACGGGAGAAATATTTATTCCCAGCGCTAGTCAAGACTTATCTGTTAATTTAGCAACCGATGTGAGCGCTGGGGGTGTTCCGGCAAATCCGCCAAGCGATCGCATTACCGCCAATCAACCAAGGCAAGATGTTACAAGTACGGGCGGAATTGGCGTTAGTGTAGGTGCGGGTGGTGATATTAATAACGTTGCTCTACCGCGCCAAGGCGGTGAAGTTCGCCGCCTGCGTTTTCAAGCCCAGCAAGTACAATTTTATCCCCAAGGTTGGCAAGCGCAGAATGTCAGAATTACCAACGATCCATTTGCCCCCGCCGAACTAGAATTAAGAGCCGATACAGTTACGCTGACTAGAGAAACACCCCAGCGCGATCGCATTCGTACTACTCGCCAGCGTTTAGTATTTGACCAAGGTTTATCAATCCCCATTCCCAAAGACGAAACTGTAATCGATCGCACCGAAAGAGATGTTACACCAGGATTGTTTCAAATCGGCGTAGATGGTGACGAACGAGGAGGAGTATTTATCGAGCGCAACTTTAGCCCGATTAATAGCGAACAAGTACAGCTAACTGTAACCCCACAGATTTTTGTGCAACAAGCAGCCCTTGAAAGCGGCGGCAATGTCCTCGATCCCGATCTGTATGGTCTGAGGTCAAAATTGCAGGTAAACCTGGGAGAACGCACTTTTGTTAGGGGTAGAGCCTCTATTACTAGCTTAGATTTAGGGCAACTAGAAGACAATTTACGGGCAAGTTTGCGCCTGAGTCAATCAATTGGAAACGTTGCCGCGCCTCATCAATTGACCGTAGAATACAGCTACCGCGATCGCTTGTTTAATGGCTCTCTTGGCTATCAAACCGTACAAAGCAGCTTAGGGGGAGTATTGACTTCACCGGTTATTGCTTTAGGAAGTACGGGTATTGCTTTAAGCTATCAAGCAGGCGCTCAGTTAATTAATGCGGAAAGCGATCGCGCTGATTTGTTAGAAGTAGATCGAGATAACGATCGCATTTCTTTAAGTCGCCTACAAGCAAGCGTTGCCTTAAATCGTGGTTTTGCTCTATGGCAAGGAACAGCTTTAGCGGCTACCCCCACCGAGGGACTGCGCTACACTCCCACTCCCGTAGTTCCTTATGTCAGCTTATTTACTGGATTAAAAGGAGTTAGCAGCCTTTACAGTAGTGGAGATAGTCAAAATACAATTACCGGGACTATTGGCATTCAAGGGCAGTTTGGGCATTTTTCTCGGAGACTTTTCGACTATACGGGCTTTAACGTTAGTTTTTCTCAAGACCTTCGGAGCGGACTATCACCATTTTTATTCGATCGCGCGGTGGATAGTAAAGTTCTCGAACTTGGCTTTGTTCAACAAATCTACGGCCCTTTTCGTTTTGGTATCCAAGCTTCGCTTAACTTAGATACAGGAGAAAATATTAGCACCGACTACATTTTAGAATACAGCCGCCGTACTTATGGCGTTGCTTTGCGCTACAACCCAGTATTGGCATTAGGTTCATTAAGTCTGCGGATTAGC
The DNA here is from genome assembly GCA_030826005.1 of Aliterella sp. RAGGC_92. Classification (GTDB taxonomy): domain Bacteria; phylum Cyanobacteriota; class Cyanobacteriia; order Cyanobacteriales; family Chroococcidiopsidaceae; genus Aliterella. The sequence goes on along the minus strand of JAPJOW010000033.1, from coordinate 11,847 downwards.
GACTTTAACTGGAATGGCGGGAGCAATTTATTTTCCGATTCTGAAGTCAAGCCCGTTTTAAATGGAGTACGGCAAATTAATGATTAGACTTCTTGCGCGAATCCAGGAAAGCCCCCTAAATCCCCCAACTTTGGGGGACTTTAAATCCGGTTTCACCCAGAATTGGGGGCTAAGAGGGCAAAAGATTATTCACTTCTTGAGGCTATTTAAAGTTATCTAAATACTTTTGATAGCCCAAATCTGCTAGTTTTGCTTGTTTATCGGCGACAGATTGAGATAGAGTTTGGCGATAATTTTGGACTCGTTCTAATAACTCGATTTGAGAAGTTGCCAGAATTTGAATCGCTAATAAGCCAGCATTAGTCGCATTGCCAATTGCTACCGTAGCAACAGGAATACCCGCAGGCATTTGCACAATAGAGTATAAAGAATCCAGACCTTGTAAGTGGCGGCTAGGTACGGGAACGCCAATTACAGGTAAAGGCGTTAAAGCTGCTACCATACCAGGCAAATGCGCCGCACCACCCGCACCAGCAATAATAACTTTAATCCCGCGTTTGTGAGCTTCAGTAGCGTATTCAAACATTTTTTCGGGAGTACGATGAGCGGAAACAATTGCAACTTCAGTGGGAATATCAAATTCTTGGCAAATTGCGATCGCATCAGTCATAATCGGCAAATCTGAATCGCTACCCATAATAATGCCAATTAGTGGTTGAGTCATAGGAGTAAGAAGTTAACTCTAAAATAAAATTTTGTTGAACTAAGAGCAAAATTAATGAATAGTGCGATCGCCAACTTAGATATTATCAATGCTCGCGTACCTAGCTGTATGAGTTTACGGGCAATTAGGGTCGATACTCAAGGCAAAGTTTCTCAAATCATGTATATGCGGGAACTTACAAAAGAATCGAAAGCCGCACAAAGACTACCAAAAGCTGCCAAAAAACTATTAGTAGAAAGACAAGTATTAGATGTAGGCGGCGATTATATTTCCTTGGGCGGTGTAGATTTGCAGATTAATGGGGCGCTAGGATTAGCATTTACTGACTTACAAGCGCAAGATAGCGAATTATTGTCAAAAATCTGTCAATTTCTTTGGCAACAAGGAGTAGATAGTTTTGTCCCGACTATAGTTACAACTTCTATTGAAAATATTAAACGAGTTTTAACTGTTTTAGCTGATTTTATCCTTAGTCAAAAAGGCACTTCAGAGCCTACAGCCCAAATTCTCGGAGTGCATTTAGAAGGGCCATTTTTAAACCCCCAAAAACGTGGCGCACACCCCGCAGAATACCTGCTGCCACTAACTATCGACAACCTAAAACATATTTTGGGAGAATACAGTCACATTGTTAAAATCGTGACCTTAGCGCCCGAACTAGACCCCACAGAGCAAGCAATCCCCTACTTAAATAACCTAGGCATTACCGTCAGTTTGGGTCACTCCCTCGCCACCGCAGCCCAAGCCGGGCGGGCATTTGAATTAGGCGCGTCAATGGTAACTCATGCTTTCAATGCGATGCCATCTTTGCATCATCGAGAACCAGGATTGCTAGGATCTGCTTTAATAAATCCCGATGTAAAATGCGGTTTAATTGCCGATGGGCAACATATCTGCCCTACGATGATTCAAGTGTTACTTCAAGCAAGCAACTACGAACAAGGACTATTTTTAGTTAGCGATGCTCTAGCACCCTTGGGATTACCCGATGGCGTTTATCCTTGGGATACAAGACAAATAACTGTCACCAATGGAACAGCAAGATTAGCAGACAATACCTTATCCGGTACGACTTTACCCTTATTTACCGGAGTGCAAAACTTAGTCAAATGGGGTATATGTGAAGTAGAAAGCGCGATCGCCCTTGCTACCGATTCACCGAGAAAAGCAATTAATATCTCTAGTGGGATTGAAAACGCTGTAGCAAGTCAACTGCTCCGTTGGCATTTTAACGCCACAACCACAGATTTAACATGGGCAAGACTAACAGATTCTCTCTCCTTTGTGCGATCGCAATTGATGAGTCTCTAGCACCTATAAGTGCTAAGTTAAACCCTTGGAAAGTATAAAAATAAATTCATGAATCCAGCCGACGATAAAACCATTGTTAGAGAATATTTTAACTCCACCGGATTCGATCGCTTTTTGAAAATTTACGGCGACGGCGAAGTTAGCAAAGTACAGCTAGATATTCGTACCGGACACCAGCAGACCGTAGATACCGTCTTAAATTGGCTCAAAACCGACGATTTAACTTCGTTGACGATCTGCGATGCGGGGTGTGGTGTAGGCAGCCTCAGCATCCCTCTAGCTCAAGCTGGGGCAACAGTTTATGGCAGTGACATCTCGGAAAAAATGGTTTCTGAAGCCACTGCAAGAGGCGAAGCCGAGTTAGGGAAGACAGATAAACTTAAATTTACTGTCCAAGACTTGGAAACTCTTAGCGGTGAATACCATACAGTAACTTGCTTAGATGTGTTAATTCACTATCCCCAAAACGAGGCAGATAAAATGATATCTCACCTCGCTTCTATGGCACAATCGCGGCTAATTTTGAGTTTTGCCCCGAAAACTTTAGCTTTAAGTTTATTAAAAAAAATTGGTAGTTTTTTTCCTGGTGCAAGTAAAGCAACTCGCGCGTACCTACACCAGGAAGCCGATATTGTAAAGATTCTAGAAAGTAACGGTTTTGCAGTGCAAAGACAAGCAATGACTAAAACTAGCTTTTACTTTTCTCGCATCTTAGAAGCAACGCGAACATAGATGTGAATTAGTGCAAGATGTGTATAATTTTGCACTAATAGCAAGTATGAAACTCTAAGTATGATTGCAATTTGTTCTAGTAGTGAAGAAATTGAGTTGTCAGGTTCGCCAAAAGAGCTACGAGATGTCCGCCAATTAATTCTCGATTTTATTCAAAATCGAGAACAACAAATGTGTGTTATCAAATCTGCAAAAGTTAATCCATTTCCCTATAACCTTTGTCTAAGTTCTTTGTGTATTTGTAAAAGTAAAAGTTCTATTAGGGTTTCAGTTTTTGAAAGTTGTTTGCAGATTGAAGGAGAGCCAGACAATTTAGAAACCTTTGCAGAGTGGTTTAATTTTGACGATGATACTTTGCCTGGGTATCATTGTCACTTTGATTATCTTGGCAACGATGATTTAATTGATGTTGATTCAAATCCGTTAGTAATTTCTGTTAGAAGTTAAGCAAAATATTCAGATACTTGAAGTGTAAATAAGCGATCGCCTATATACAAACTATGACCCAATTATTCATCACTTTAGGAGCAATTTTTGGTGGCTTATCCGTCGCTGCGGGCGCTTTTGCTACTCACGCCTTAAAAACAACGTTGAGTCAAAGAGCAATCGAAATATTTGAGACGGCGGCGAGATATTAGATATATCATGCGATCGCACTTCTGCATCCCTTTAAGAACTGGCTGCCCAGATTAAAGGAACTTCGTACTGACTAAACATTGAATCTGCGCTTACAAGTGTCATGTTTTCATTCTGAGCTTGGGCTATCAACATTCTGTCGAAAGGATCGCGATGAAGCATAGGCAATGCTGCCGCCCGTAAAGCATGAGAAGCTGTAATATCTAGGGATTTCGCACCTAATTGAATTGTCCGGGTGGCAATATAATCATCTATTTGTTCTGGAAGTGGTAGCTTACCAATCGCAACTTTAATTCCTATCTCCCAAACACTTGCAACAGAGAACCAAATTTCATTAGTTTCATCAGCAATTTTTTCGATTGCTTCAGGGTTTAACTTTTCCGGCTGAGAAAACCACCACAACCAACATTGAGTATCTAACAGAAGCTTCACTCCTCATTACCCTCAAATGCCGCTAAGATATCTTCGGGCAAAGGTGCATTGAAGTCATCTGGTACTATAAACATTCCTCGATCTTGACCTAAACTAGCCCGCCTGTCTGGAGATGGACGAAACGGGACTAATTTGGCAATGGGAATACCTCGGTTTGAAATGACAATCTCTTCTCCATGCTCTACACGAGACAGTAGCCGAGAAAGATGTGTTTTAGCTTGATGGATGTTTATAGATTCCATGCTTTTTAAAACTAAGTCTACAGACTTAGTTTAATTGAATTTTCCCTCCTCGCGCTTTTAGATGAATTTCTGTAGCAAGATGAGACGTAATAATGCAAGTAAGCGATCGCCCAAACATAAAGCATGACCCAATTATTCATCACTGTAGGAGCAATTTTAGCTGGTTTGTCCGTCGCTGCGGGCGCTTTTGCAACCCATGCTCTAAAGCCAACCTTAAGCGATCGCGCTCTAGAAATATTTGAGACGGCGGCGAGATATCAAATGTATCATGCGATCGCACTCCTAATAGTTGCTTTGTTACTACTGCGTACCGACTCGCCGACAATTTTAGTCTTTAGTGGATGGGCTTTTGTTGTTGGTATTGCCATATTTTCTGGTAGCTTGTACGCTTTGAGCCTTACAGATATCAAAATCCTTGGCGCAATTACTCCTCTTGGCGGCGCGGCGTTTATTGTGGGTTGGCTGTGTCTTGCTTACGCGGGTTTTAGTTTTAAATAAGTTCTTCTACATCTATCTTTAGTAGCGACCAATACATCTATCTTTTGCAGGGTTAATTTAGCCGATCTGATTGATTAAACCTAAGTTATTGCCACGCAATAAAAACAATCAAACACTTTTAACTATGACCTTTGCTACCGACGAAAACACAAAGCAATCTCTAGAAACATTCAAAGGCTTTGATGTAGATACACAACTAGCCGTTCTTTGGTTTGGTTATCTCGATCTCAAAGATAAACTAAATCCCGCTAATGCTGCTTCGGCTCAAGATACCGCCGGAGCGCTATACGATCGCATTAAAGCATTGTCCCCAGAAGAACAACTGCAAGCGCAGCGCGATATCGCTGGCGGTACAGATTCCGATATTAGCCGCAGCTACAGCGCCCTAAGTTCTAGCGGTAGATTGGATGTATGGCTGCGTTTAGCTCAAGGTATGGATGAAGGCGTAATTATTCAAGTACCTTCCGATTATCAATTGCCTTCAAATACTGATGAGTTTGTCAATCAAATCAAACAGCTTGACTTTGAACAACGCATAAACTTCATGCGGAGTCTAGTAGTTGAAATGGGTGCTAAATCCTAAGATTATTAGTTCCTTGTTAGGGCAGAGAAATTAGCGGCATCTTAAAAAGTTATTTACCCTTATTTCTCTGCCTTTTTAACTCGACAATTACTACTTCAAATGCTCATTGTGCCTGAATAATTTTTAACTATTGCCATCTAATTGCTTTAACAATCGCTTAATTACCAGAGCATCTTGAGCATCGGGAACTTTTTGTAAATAAGTTTTAAAATCTTCTACTGCTGATACCCAGCGCCCAATTTGATAGTATAGTAAACCGCGATCGCGCACTTCTACAACCGCATGAGGAAACAATAGTAAAATCCTCTCGACGGCGGCTAAAGCTTTTTCTAATTGTTGACTGTTAAGATAAATTAGTTTTAAATTGCTTAACATTCTCGCTAAAAACTGTCGGTTGCTTACCGTTGACAAAAATTCCGAGCGCATGGGTATAGGTTGCCCGTAAATTTGCATAATTCTCTCTTGACAGTCATCAGGAAATAGTACCTCGCCTCGGTTAAAAGGATCGATAAATATTTCCATCTCAGCTACTTGGGGGCGGATTAAAAAATGTCCTGGCATTCCTACCCCTACCATTGGAAAATTAATGCGTTTGGCAATTTCTAAATACACTAACGATAGTGTAATGGGAATTCCCACCCGTCGCTCAATTACTTCGTTCAAAAAACTATTAAGCGGATCGTAGTAGTCGGAAGCATTACCGCCAAACTTTAGCTCGTCGTACAAATAATTGTTGATTGCTTGAATTATTTTTAGAGGATAATTTTGAACTGGCAGCTTCTCTTTTACGGCTAATGCCATACTATCTAAAATATCTAAATATTTGACTACATCTAAGCTGGGATATTCTTCTTGAGCAATATACAGTGCGGATAATGCTAAATCGATTTGCTCGTCTGGTTGACTGATTTCTTGCTGAAAATATTGCCGCGATCGCAAATAACTCATAATTTATATTTTTGCTTGCTTAAATAATGAGAGCGGTAACAAGTTTTATTAAAAAATTGGACATAGGTGTAACGAGTAACGATCGCATCCAACTTTGTGCGCCAAACGCCGCAGTTACCCATTTTCTCTTAGCGATCGCTTTTATTGTAAGTTTGAACACCTAACAAGTTTACAATTGCGAGCGGTTTTAAATCCGCTCGTCAGATAGCAATATATAACTTTTAGGTAAAAACTAACCGGATTTTTGAGCAAAGGATGGAGAGTGCATACAAGCGATCGCGTTGCTCTAAAAAAATTTATTACCAACGTCTATTTTTAAAACGCCTTATCTTATCACAACTTTAATTATTTATCTATTCCTATAGTTGGATGTATTTAAAACATTAAGCGCTCTCTCAGTTTTCCTCCCAGCATTAATTAGAGTATTTATACTAGCCTCTCAATTAACTGTAATGACGATGGTTGAATAGTTTAAGCAGTTTGATAAGTTGAGCGAAAGTTATACATAAGTTAGACATAACCTAACCACTCAATAACTATAAAGTTGTCATCCTAGATATATAAGATTAATAAATCTTAATCTAATCCTGCTTTTTCAACCAAGCCTATACTGCTATCCGCTAAGAGAGAATACTAAAAATGACCCCCATAACCAGAAGACAAGCTCTCAAGCTCGGAGCGCTTGCGGGCGGTTCTTTACTATTGCCGATTACCTTTCAACGTCGTAGCTATGCTGGAGACGCTGGAAGCCCGAAAGTGACTCCCTTCACACTTCCATTTCGCGTCCCTCCGGTACTCAATCCCGTGCGTACCGACAGCACTACGGATTACTACGAAATCACGATGAAAAAAGCTACGGTAGAAATCTTGCCGAAGCTAAAAACAGAAATTTGGGCATACAATGGCATTACTCCTGGCCCGACAATTAAACAGCGTAGAGATCGGCGCTCGGTAGTTAGATTTATAAATAATAGTGTAGGAACGCCTACCTCTGTTCACTTGCATGGCATGGCATCGCTACCGGAATACGATGGCTACGCTGAAGACCTAACTCAACCAGGTCAATATAAAGATTATATTTACCCAAACAACCGCTCCGCTAGTTTGTGGTATCACGACCACGCTATTCACAAAACCGCCCGTAATGTTTATATGGGACTTGCTGGGCTGTATATAGTGCAAGACCAAGACGAACTAAACTTGCCGTTGCCTAAAGGTGACTATGATGTGCCGCTACTTATTCAAGACAAGCAGTTTAGTACCAGTGGCAAGTTGATATTTGACGATCAAGGTCAAGATAGTCAAATGGGTGACGTTATTTTAGTTAATGGCGTACCTTGGCCCAAAATGCAGGTAGCAAATCGTAAGTACCGTTTCCGCATCTTAAATGGTTCAATTTCGCGGTCTTACGGTCTATACCTCAGCACTGGCGAACCTTTAATCGTCATTGGTACAGATGCAGGACTGATAAGTGCGCCAGTACCAACTAAAGAGATGCGGATTGGTATGGCAGAGCGCTACGAAGTAATTATTGACTTTTCTAAGTACAAAGTCGGCACCAAAATTGTACTGAAAAATAACCATCCGAAAAATAATGATGAGTACGACGGCACGGAAAACATTATGCAGTTCGAGGTCGTGCGGACGGAGACCGATCCTAGTTCGATTCCAAGTACCCTGCGTTACGTGCAACCGATCGCCGAATCTTCTGCGGTAAGAACCCGTGAATTTAGATACGAACGTTCTAATGGTTTATGGGTAATTAATGGGAAAATTTGGGACAATCAACGCTTTGATGCTAGTCCTCAGTTAGGTGATGTGGAAATTTGGAAGATATACAATAATGCTGGCGGTTGGTTTCACCCAATTCATATGCACCTATTAGATATGCAACTGCTCGATCGCAATGGCGCACCTCCCTTTGCTTACGAAAGAGGCTGGAAAGATGTCTTTTATGTAGGTGAAAACGAAACCCTCAGAGTCATTGGTAAGTTTGGGCCTAATAGTGGTACTTACATGAGCCACTGTCATAATACAGTCCACGAAGACCACGACATGATGAATCAATTTAAAGTTGGGGCAGCTACGGCTAACTTACTAAGCTTGGCTCCACCGAAATCTTTACCAGCGCCAGCCCTTTAAGTCAAATAATGGTGCTATCTCGTAAACAGGCTTACAAGATAGCACCTATTACACAATAGATTTCGTGGCTTCAGCCCGCCCGGCTTGCTTAGGGTTAAAACCCGCAAATCTTATAGCTAAAGTTGGCTTAAGCGGATTGAAGAAAAAAATTTAGACTTTTGCAAGATGTCTAATTTTGAACAGGCGATTACGCAAAGCGTAGCGCTAAGAGCGATCGCGTTTGTAGAAGTAACGATCGCTTGACGCACGACTAAGTTAACTAATTATTAATTTTTATAAAAACAGGCAATAGCTAAATAGCCAGTAGTTTTTAACAAATTAGTCTTTTTAATTAAACTAATAATCAACTCAATTTTAAAAATGCAAAATCACCATCGCTCAATCTGGCAACGTCTAAAAAATCGAGAAATTACCTGCGAACAAGCTTTAAAAATTTTGGTAGATGACCAGGGAAATGTTAATTTAGACTTGCTAGATCCAGAAGTAAGCCAAAGATTTTTACGCGAATTTCCCGACCGCAAAACTCTACCTGCGGTAATTCCTTTGTTACTGTGGCGCAATTGCTACTTTCTTGGTAGCTCTGTTCCTTTAGCTCCTGATACCATTAAAAAATTAAGTCAGCAGACTTTAACGGATATAAAATTTGTTCCGATTCAACATAAAAGTTATCGCGCTTGGGTTCACCGTCACAACCAAGGTGATAATAATCATCTCCATGCTGCGCCGGTAGTCAATCCTTTAACTGGGGAATTAGAAAAAGAACACATCCAAGAAGAAGACATTAGCGAATCAACAGAATTTTCTTTATCAAAAGCTGCCGATCAAATTAGTAGAATTAAAGCAATTATTACTAGCGCTTTGCGGAGTCGAGCTAGTGACATTCACTTAGAGCCAATGCCTAACGGCTTGAGAGTGCGCTATCGCATTGATGGCATTTTGCGTAACATTACAACTTTGCCTTTGGAAGTTAGCCGCAAAGCAATTATTGCGCTTAAAGTTATGTCCGACATGGATATTTCGGAAAGCCGCCGCCCTCAAGACGCGAGAATTGGCGACAAATATATGACCGAGCAAGATGGCGAACAAGGCTTAGATATGCGCGTTAGTACTTTGCCTTGTATTGGCGGAGAAAAAGCTGTAATTCGACTTTTACCGAGGGAAAATAACTTTTCAAGTATTGAAGAATTGGGTTTTAGCGATCGCACTTTAGCAACTTACAAGCATTGGTTGCAGCAGCCCCAGGGGATGATTATTTTTACAGGGCCCACAGGTTCAGGTAAAACCAGCACTCTTTACACCAGCTTGCAAAGATTGGCAAAAGAACACGTCAATTTGGTAACGGTAGAAAACCCTGTGGAATATGTTTTACCTGGTATTACTCAAACTCAAGTCCACGAGCCTGCGGGTATGACTTTCGCGGCAGGACTGCGGGCAATTTTGCGTCAAGATCCAGACATTATTATGATTGGAGAAATACGCGATCGCGAAACGGCGGAAACGGCGGTTAGAGCAGCTTTAACGGGACACTTGGTATTAACAACTTTACACACTAATGACGCAATTAGTGCTATTCCGCGTTTAAAAGACTTGTGTCCAGATGCCGGATTTATTAGCGACGCACTTTTAGGAGTTGTAGCTCAACGTTTAGTGCGAAAAGTTTGTCCTCATTGTACGGAAAAATATACACCCACAGAAACAGACTTGAAAGTTTTAGGCTTAGATGCGGAGCAAGCAAAATCAGCTAATTGGCAGCATGGTAAGGGTTGCTCTAAATGTTTTAGTTCTGGATATTTGGGGCGCGAAGCACTTGTCGAGCTACTCAATATAGATGAAAACGTCCGACGCATAATCTATGAAGGATCGATGACGCAGTTGCAACACTATGTTAATGAAAGTAACTTTGATTCATTTCGAGTAGCAGCAGTCAAAAAAGTAACTTCAGGCGTGACGACGGTGCAAGAAATTTTGCGCGTCTTGCCTCATAGCTCTTTGTATTCTAGACCTGTAATTAGCCCTAGGTTGGAACATCCGACTAGAGAGCTACTAAATGTAAATTAAAAAAGTTGTTTAGCTAAGTAATTGTATTGGGAGAATTTATGTACGAGTTTGGTCGGGCGATCGCTTTAACCGCAGTAATTGGTCTAAGTTTATTAGTTAATGCTAAACCTGGCATTTCTCAAGATCCAAATCATGGCGGACATCATAGCTCGCCTAGTCCCTCTGTAACTCCCGAAAATGCTGAAAGTTCTCGCGTTACCGAAAGTCATGTTAACGATGGACTAACTAAGCGGCATCAAAAAGATTACAAGGGTGCAATTGAAAGCTTTGGCAAAGCTATTGAAATGCAGTCTAATCATTATCTGGCGTATACTTATCGCGCGGATCTTCATCTATTGCTAAAAAATTATCAAGCGGCGATTGAAGACTATACCAAAGCAATTGAACTTAATCCTGCTCATTCTCATCTGCGCAACAGTCGGGGTGTCGCCTACGCAGCTTTAGGCAATTACAAAAGTGCTGTTGAAGATCACAGCCAAGCAATTAGTATTTATCCTGAAGAAGGTGCGGGATATCGTTATCGGGGAATGGCTTATTACCAACTTGGGGAAGACGAAAAAGCACTAGATGACTTAGATAACGCGATTTCTCGTAATGAAAGGGACGCACAAGCTTACTTAACTCGCGCAAACGTTTATGCGCGACTAAAAAACTCTCCCAATGCGATCGCTGATTATCAACAAGCCGCTAAACTTTATTTAGCTCAGTCCAATCGCGACGGCTATATCAAAGCTACGGATTTAGCTAAGGCTCAACAACTTAATCGCTTAACTTCTAAGTAGATTTAATATTAGTTTAAATGCGGTACATTTTCTGGTTGTACCGCATTTTTTTTAATTAGCCGAGCGGGTTAAATTCTAGTTAGCGATCGCTTATAGGCTTGCTGTAAATTTAATTACCTTCTCCATATACATCATCATCAAACTTTTTGATGGCCGCATTGTTGTAGGGGTTAGTTACTGCTACTGTTCTTGGCGAGGAATTAGGATCTTTAGGTGTTTGTTCGCACAAACTATTAAGATTCCATGTCTTACCGTCAGGGGTTTGTAGATAGCATAAAGGCGTTTCTAATTCAGCTTTTACAACTTCCGCATTTTTAGCTTCTTGGGGCTGAGTATTACTAAAAGCAGTGTTTGTTGAAACTATAGTTAGCGCAACGGATAAAGATATTACTAAAAGTTTTTTCATTGCTTTTTACTAACTAAACAATTTGTTGATAGTTTAACAATCATTTAATAGCAAATACCTCTATCTAAAGCAGCAAAATTAATTATACAAACAGTAAATAAAACTTTTTATGGCAGTAATTTGTAAATAAAAGAAGCTGTAAAGGTCGATGTAAGGGTAAAATGTCCGCAGAGCGAGTTATCGCGATCGCATTTACAGATTGTAACTGTAAGAAATTTTACTTAATTGGACTGACTTTTTGATGAATTTTCTAAAAAAATTGACTATTATTCGGCAACCTCTAACTTTTATTTTGATGCTAGTAATGTGCTTATTGTTACTAGGAATGCCCGTTGCTAACGCAGAGATCGACA
>JAPJOW010000032.1:20457-24703 GCA_030826005.1 Aliterella sp. RAGGC_92 | reverse complement strand
AATTCTTCAGAAACGATCGCACTAATTGTCGAAATAGGCACTTTATAAAAATACTGGCGTTGAAATTGTTCCTCTCGTACCGCCGCGATAAATTGCTCAATAGTCTGCAAACTCTCAGTATCGGCAATAATTGGTTCTACTTCAAGGCTGCTAAACCTAAAAGTTCGATCTTGAAACTTAACTTTAAAACCCAACCGAATCAAAGCTTGAAAACCTAGTTGCAATAATAAATCGCTAATTCCCAATTTTTCCATTAATTGAATGCGCGTAACGCTTTGCCCAGTGCGGCTGAGATATTTGGCAATACCGACTAAATTTAGCCATACTTGACGAGGGGAATCTAAGTTAGGGGCATTATAAGCGATCGCCAGCGTTTTATTTTCATAAAGAGAGCGATCGTACCAAGCCCGCAAATCGTCCCAATTACTAGGACAATTTTCAACTAGCAAAACTGGTGCTGTTACTTGCTCAAAACGTTCTTGTCGCCAGTCTAAAATCTTGTTGGGCAAAGTTTGCGAAGTAACTTGTGCGGCTTCAGCATTAGGACGAATCGCTAAAAGCCTTACTTCGTAATGAGGTTTGATGTTTTTTGCTTCATTTTTATAATTATTGTGATCAAGTTCTACAATTGCATCGCACCGCCCTTGAGGGATATCTTCACAGTAGTGTTCCCACCATACGCCAGGAAATCTCTCAGTTGTAGAATCATCGCGCAATTGAAACTCGGTTTTTATATACTTAACTGTTTTGCCTTTAAAGTCGCAGATATTTTGATTTTTAACTTTTTCAAACCAACAGTTTTGAATCAATAGCTTTGGTACAGGGTTGCCCATTCCACAAGGTTCGAGAAGTTTCAATTCTTTAAAGAGATTTTCGCCCAAATCGGCGACGGTGACGACTATATCGGCTTGTATTGTCGGCGCTGAAGTCGCATTTCCCAATATTTGCCGCAATCTTTGGTTAATTGCGTCAGTAAATAACGGGATATTTTCTACAGGTAAACTCAACCCCGCCGCAAAAGGATGTCCGCCGAATCTGTGCAGTAAATGCGCCTGATCTTTTACTAATTGATACAAATCGACTTGATTTACCGATCGCGCTGAACCACGCGCTAAACCTGTTTGTCCTTCGGTATCGGTACTTAATAAAATTGTCGGGCGACCTGTAGCTTGGGCGACTTGTCCGGCGACTAATCCCAGTACCCCTACTGCCCATTGCGGATCTTCTAAAACTATAACGCTTGTTGTCGATAAATCCATCCGCTCTAGCTTGGAATTTACTTGCTGTTGGACATCTTTTTGTAAAGACTTGCGCCGCGCATTTGCAAGTTCCGTTTCTTCTGCTAACTGGTTTACTCGTTCTACATTTTTGCTAGTTAGCAACTCTACGCAAAAAGACGCATCTCCTTGAATGCGACTGACGGCGTTGATTCTTGGACCCAAACCAAAAGAAATATCTGTCGGGCGATCGCCACTTCGTCGGCAAAGGTCTAATAAGCGCCCCACACCAGGTCTGCGGCGTTCTGCTTCTGACTTTTTGGAGTCAAGTTGCATTTTTTCAATTCCCTTTTGCGCCAAGTACCGACAATCGCCACTTAGTTGCACTAAATCGGCAATTAGTCCAATCGCTACTAAATCTAATAAGTCTTCTAGGGGTTGCTGGGGGACATCGGGTAATGACTGATAAAGTGCTTCTACTAACTTGTAAGCAACCGCAACTCCTGAAAGATGAAAGAGTTGATGATCGTTTGGCAAATAGCGAGGATTGATAATTGCGCTTACAGGTGGGCGATCGCTCGGTAAAGTATGATGATCGGTGACTATAACTTCAATTCCTAAAGAGTTTGCATAAGTTATTTCATCAATATTCGTGCTGCCAGTGTCGCAAGTAACAATCAACTTAGTGTTATTTTGAGCAACTTTATCAATTCCGCGAATATTTAAGCCGTGAGACTCAGTTAAACGATTGGGGATGTAGTAAAAAAGCTGAGTATTCTGCTGAAAAAATTGTCCCAATCCGTCCCACAATACAGCAGTTGAGGTAATCCCGTCTGCGTCAAAATCTCCCCAAATAGTTACCTTTTCTGCGCGATCGCGCGCTTGTTGCAACCTAGCTACCGCTTGCTGCATTTCTTGCCCAAATACAAAAGGACTAGAGGCTTGGTATAACTGGGGTTTGACAAATTTTGCTAATTGCTGCTCGTCTTTTATTCCGCGCTGCCACAATAATTGTGCCGCATAACGCCCAGAAGACGCGGGAACATAACCTTTTACCGCTTGAATAAACCATTCTGGCGGCGATTCAACTGATATTACAGTCCAGTTTTGCGATTGTGTCATCTCTACCAAACTAGCAGAGATGAGTTGCAACTATCTCTACTTACTGAATTGTTACTTCTTGAATATTAGCAAGGTTTAGTAGTGTATTTGTACTATATTCCTGTTCGGATAAATCTGGCTCAAAATTGCGATCGCTTCGCCCCGTACTTCGTCCTACGCATCTACTAATAAATTGGCAATAGTTACAAGTTTTGCTACCTTCTGCTACTTGCGGGAACTGTTCGCCGATTTCGTAACCTTTAAGCCAGTTAGTCAGTTGCGAAAGTAGAGAATTGAGTTTTTTTTCTGTTTGCTGGTGGAGAGTATTACTATAAGCAAAGGTTAAACTTTGCGGTTTATCGTCTGATTGCACGAACCAGTAAGTCATCGAAATTTGTTCGGGTAAATATTCGCTAGTTTCCGCTAATACATACATATAGAGCAGAGTTTGCCAATTTTGGGCTAATTTGCGCCGATCTTGGGGTTTGGGGTAAGTTTTCCAATCGAGAATTTGGCAAGTATTAGTTCTAGCAATGAACAAATCATAAATGACTGTTAGCAAATATTCTTGAACTTGCAAAGTGCGGCAGTGTTCGCTTTCGCGAAACTCCCCATCAACGGGGGTTAATATTTCTGTAGCAGCGATCGCAAAAGCATTCATCCAAGCTTGCAGTTGTTCGTCTCCTTTAACTAAATCATCAATCGGTAAGCCCAATTCTCGCTGCTGCATCAAAAGGTGAAAGCGGCTACCAGAGCTTAAACGTTCTTGTTGTTCTAAGCTAGTAGGAGAGCCAAGCCCGTCTAAGTAAGTATGTTGAAACTGACGCGGACAACGTTCGAGTAAATTTAGCTGTCCCTGGGATAATCGCATATAGCTAATAATTTGTAGCGTTATAAATAATTATGACTACTTTATATTCGACTAATGATGTTTTAGAGCGGACGGCTATGAGTTTAAGAACTAAAGAACTTCGCCCACAAGTTAAAGAAGTAGTCAATGCCTTATTACAAGCCGAAAAAGCCGCGAAGCAACATAAACATACATATCCGCTCGAATCGCTTTTTGGTCAGTGGCGGCTTTGCTTTACTGCGCCTAAAAACGCTCATTTTAAAAGTGGCGTAGCTTTAGGTAAGGGTTTTTATGTACCCCAAATTGCTCCTGCACAGATCGCTTTTTTTCCATCACCAAATTTGAACCAAGCGGAAATTACTAATTCTCTGCAATTTGGCTCGTTACAATTTAAACTTACAGGGCCTGCTCGTTATTTGGGTAAGAAAAATTTGCTGATGTTTGATTTTACCCGTATGGAACTTTCGTTATTTAACCGAGCTATTTATAACGGGGGTTTTCGAGGTGGAAAACTTAAAAACACTGATTTTTACGAGCAATCTATTACTAAAGCGCCTTTTTTTGCCTTTTTCTTAGTCACAAAAGACTTTATCGCCGCGCGGGGTCGTGGAGGTGGCTTGGCATTGTGGGTAAAGGAGAGTGTTGAACAAAATCTTTAAAAAACTAATTAGATATTTTGCTAAACATAAATATTTTTCTCTTAAAGATGGAGGCGATCGCCCATTGAATTTCTAATTAATTTATGTACTAAGTCTAATTAGATACCAACACTAATTAGACGATTTTATCCGCTTATAGTTGCCAGCCGAGGTAACAAAATTACGGAACAAACTGACATTATACCAGCGTCTAACCTTCTGTTAACCGCCAAGAAATGGCTATAAGAATTGTTAGTTAATATGAAATCGCTAGTAAAAAATCAACAATTACTCTCAGCGTTGTTTTTGACAGGAGTTTTATCTCTAAGTACAAACGCGGTTTTTGGCAAAAATGCTACTGCTGTTACGCAAAAAAATTCTGCTTTAAGTAGGACAACTAAAGGGGAATTAGTAAGCGATCGCGGAAGTGACGATAATTA
>JAPJOW010000032.1:0-20357 GCA_030826005.1 Aliterella sp. RAGGC_92 | reverse complement strand
AACGACGATCGCGGGAGTGACGATAGAAGTACAAGCAATCAACTACCATCCCGCGTTACTAACGCTGTATTAGTAGATTTATCCAAACAAACAGGAATTTCCACAGGACAATTACAAATTACCCAATACAGCAGACAAACTTGGTCTAATGGTTGTTTGGGTTTAGCTAAACCTGGTGAAATTTGTACCCAAGCTATAGTCGAAGGATGGCGAGTTGTCGCAGCTAACGGTCGGCAAAACTGGGTGTATCGCACCGATCGCAATGGGCGAGTTTTGCGCCTTGAAGCTCAAAATACAACCAATAATCCTAATAATTTGCCTGCTGATGTAGCTAATGCAGTGTTGCGCGATGCGGCACAAAGATTGAATGTATCATCATCTCAAGTAAAAATTGTTAAAGCCGAACGGCGTACTTGGTCGGATGGTTGTTTGGGTTTAGGTCGTCCTCAAGATAGTTGCGCCGCAGTAGTTACCCCTGGTTGGTTAGTAGTAGTTGAAGGCAAACAACAGCGTTTAGTTTATCGTACAGGCGATCGCGGTAGGGCGATCGCTTTTGATACCGCCGCAAGTTCGGTTATTGACAGCAGTATCAAACCCGTACAAATTCCTACAAGTCAGCTACCACCAGCATTAGAGCGGGGGGCGATTTTTCGAGCAATTTCTAGTGGTGGATTTGCAGGTCGCACTTATGAAACGACGCTATTTAACGATGGACGAGTAGTTAGAGTGTTAGTTAACAACCGCAGTAATTCCCAACCTCAGACTTATCAAATTTCTCGCTCTCAAGTAAGACAGTTTCGACAACTATTACAACAACAGCAATTTAGCCAATTTGACGGTTTGAGTTATCCACCTAACCGGGGGAGTGCAGATTTTATCAATATAACTTTAAGCAGTCGGATGGCAACCACTAGCTATACTGATATCAATCAAAATAGTCTACCTCGCCCGTTGCAAGAGGTGATCGAAGCTTGGAATCAAATTGCCAGCAATACGCAAAAATAAAAAGCGATCGCATTTATGAATACCAAAGACCAAATTATCCAAGAAATCGAAAAATTACCAGAACCACTATTAGCGGAAACCTTAGAATTTGTGCGGGCTTTGCAGGTAAAGCCACAAGTAAAAGCGCCGAGTCAGGCAGTTCAAGCTTTTTTAGCTTCTTTAGAAGAACATCGGGAGGTTTACCAGCGCCTTGCAGACTCCTGAATTTTTACAAATAGCTGAAATACTTGAAATCCATCAAATTCTCATCGATCTTTTTGGTGGTATGCCTGGAATAAGAGACGAAGGATTGCTAGAATCTGCTTTATCTCAACCCCAGGCTACATTCTTTGGAGAACTTTTGCATCCGACAATTCACGAACAAGCTGCTGCTTACCTTTACCACATTGCTAAAAATCATCCGTTTTTGGATGGCAATAAACGCACAGCATACGGTGCAATGGAAACATTTTTACGTTTAAATGGCTACAACCTAGATTTGTCTAACGAGCAAGCTTACAACATGGTAATGCAAGTAGCCCAAGGAGAGATGTCCAAAGAAGCGCTTTCTAGTTTGCTAGAGCAGCATATAAAAGTATAGAACTCGCAATTTTTAGATTAAATTTTGCTTTAAGGTGCGATCGCCCGCAGCCAAGTGGGCATTCTAAAGTTATAGCTGGCGTTACCTATAACAATTTTATGAATCCAAATACCTTGCTGCAAACTCTAGAACCACTGACTCATCAAGCTCGAATGCGGCAGATGGTAGAAATAGGCAGGCAGTCGAGGGATAATAGGGATTTAGTAAGTACTTTAGAGCGGCTGGCTAGAGGAGATTTTTACGAGCGCTATTTGGCTTTACAGTCTTGCTTTGGAAGCGAAAATATTGAGCTAATTAATCAAAGCTTAAGCGACCCATCGCGGAAGTTGCGAAGTCTTGCATTGCGTTTAATCGTTCTATTTGGAGACGATGAACAATTAATCGGTGCGTTGCAGATAATTCCCGCTAAACAAAGATCGCATTTACTTAAAAAGTCGCTAAAACACCGTCGGTATAAGGTGATTGAGCGCTATTTAGAAAAATTGGCGATCGCCAATTCTGACGAATTTAGCAAATATTTGTCTTTTGGTTCGGCAGAACTTGTTACTAATCATATTGAAGTATTGTTGCATCGCAGTAGCGACGAAGATTGGCGTAAGCTTGCTCGTTCTCACCCGCTAATTGCTGCTGGAATTTTACTTCAACAAGCAGAAACTATAACCGAGTTCGATCCGCGTTTGAGATACTACGTTAGTGCGGCGCTACCAGAACTTATAGAGCAATGTCCCAAGCTGGCTTTAAATCTATGTCGTGCTTTGCTACGCACAATGTCTATTAACCAAATAAACTTGCAACCAATAGTCGCTAAGTGCTGGAACGAAGTGGCAGAAATAGTATTGCAGTCCGAAGATCGGGCAAACTGCAATTTTGAAAAAGTAGCACGCAAGCTCGATGGGCATTTGTTATCAGCGTTAATTGAAAAAGGTTATTTACATAATCCGCAGTTTTGGTTATCTAAGCTTGAGCCAGAAAAGCGATCGCAACTCTATACTGCTTACAATACGCGCTGGCGCGATTCTAATGGCGTGTTGGCAATCGAGCTAATTCAATCGTTATCCCGCCCCCAGCGAGAGCAGGAAGCCCGATTACATCTAAGTTTACCCATTTTGGCTACTCGTCTTAGTCAGCGACTTCCTTACGCCACTTTTTTACCTTGGGATGAAGCTTGGAATGCGCTTAAAACTTTTGTTCAAAATCCCGATCCAGAAATTCGAGCAATTGCTCTTAAAGCTTTGGTTGAAACAGTTAGGTTTGAACGCAGTGCCATTTCTGACTTGTTACAAAAAATACTTGCCCGTCGCAACGAACAAGATCCTATTCGGGGGGCAATAATGGGCGCAATGGCTTCCTTACCTCCGGGTTTATGGAAAACGGAACACTTACCAGATTTGACCCAAATAGTTCTTGATGCCCTCAATGCGGCGGATTTGTCTTACTCTACAGTAAGTTCGGTAGAACTATTTATTATCCGTTTATTGCCTTTTCATCCGGCTTGGGCGGCGCAGCAATTAGCGCTAATAGTTAAACTCAGAGGAAAAATTAGCTTCTATAACTTGGGAAGTCGCTTATCCAATGCCCAAGTAAGAGAAATTGCCCCGCAATTATTACCAATTTTCCAAGCTTGGGCAGACCGAGAACGAGCTATAAATATAGTCACCGTTTCTCAATGTTTTGGTATACGTTTAAAGGTTTTTGATGGTTTGGTAGCGCTTTTAGAGCAAGTTATTGAGCTTCGTTGTGCCGATTGGGTTGCGTCTTTTGGGTTACAAGTATTAGACAGTTACCACCGAATACGCTTGCAAACGCTAATTCCTGCTTTAATTGCCCAAGATCGCAGTTGGATAACTCAATGGGTTGTGCAAAAATATTTGCATCGCCACCGCCAAGACTTGTTAACTCCATTTTTAGAACGCCGCGCTTACAAAGGACGTTTCAGCACGGGGAAAACTTATTTAGTTCTTAGCATTACCGATGGATTTCATCGTTGGACGGCGAATCAACAACAAAAGTTTTCCGAAACTTTAGTTACAGTAACGCGCGATCGCGAGCAAGATCAAATTTCTTTATTTCGAGTCATGGATCAACTGGGAAACTTACAAAATGTTGCCTCCACTCGGTTGATACAATTAGCGCAGCAAAAAAATACTCAGCTTGCAGTCCGCGATCGCGCACTAAGAGTTTTAGCTAGGCGTGATAATGGCGATGGTATTCCTGTGTTACTAGAAGCGATGGAAGACGATCGCGCTCGAATTGCTATTTATGCTCTACGGACGGCAATTTTAGCCATGTCACCGCAAAATGCGATCGCTTTATTGCAAACAATCCCCAGTGAAAAAGTCACTGTTGCTAAAGAAGTTATCCGCTTGATGGGCGAATTTACAACCGAAAATGCCTATCAACAACTACTAGCATGGAACGAAAAACAATTGCACCCGGATGTCCGAGTTGCTTTGTTACGGGCATTTTGGACGCATTTGGAGCGCGATGAAACTTGGGTAATTTTTCAGCAAGCCGCTATTTCAAACGATAGCGCAATTTCTACGATGGTAGCGAGGATTCCTAGCGATTCTCTTTCTACTTCTTCCCAAGCAAAGTTACTAGCAATACTTGCAACACTATTACAACATCCCGATCCCTTAGTCAGAATTGATGTGCTGCGGCGTTGTGTAAGTCTTCCTGTTGCCGATCCCTTGCGTCAATTACAACAACCTTTACTCCAAAGGCTAACATCTAATTTTCCTGATGAATCCTTAACGGCGGCTCAAGCTTTTTTTGCTACCTATAGCAGCAATGATGTAGAAGTTGTGGCGGCTATGGTGCAGAAAATTTTACCCGATAGGCGGAGTCTAAAAACCATCATCGATGCTTTGCAAAGTGAAGTACAATGGCGGCGCAGCCAACTATTACCGACAGTTCGCGTGGTGTTGGTTGTAATTGCTACAGATGCTTTAGTTTCGTCTATTAGATGGCAACTTGCGATCGCAAGTTTACCTATATCTGAATTAACAGATTTTTGCATTAGCTCAATTCAAAGCTTGCTACCAGAGGATTTATTGATTGTAGTTAGCGCCATAAGTCAATTGAGTAGCCGTTACGAATTAAACGATCTAGTTATTCTAGAAACAGCTTTACTAACTCAAAAAGACGCTCGTTTGCGCCGCCTAGCTTTAGCGGCTTTAAAAGCCCAAGTTGAGATTGATGGATGGAATCAAAGCCGCCGTCTGCGCCTTGTGCAATATCAAAGCGATTCGGCGGCTTTTGTCGCCTCTGCTGCTCAGTTTATTTTTCCACCTTTAGAAACGCAGGCGATCGCCAACTAATTAAAAGATTTTTGCTTTCTAGTGCATCCAATGGGGATTTAGTCGCGTACTAGAGTCATTAACGCGCTGATTTTCATCAGTAACCGTAATCTCTATATCACAAATCTATTGGAGAGCTAATGAAACTGAATCAATTGGGTAAAACTGCGATCGCCCTATCTTTGTCTGCTTGTCTGCAAACCTTTGTTAGCGCCCCAGCTATCAGTAGAGAAATGTACAAAATAGTCGGCTTAACTAGCAATAATACTCTAGTAAAGTATGGCTCTAATTCTTCGCGCCGTTTTAACCAAGTTATGAATATTAAGGGCGTAGAAGGAAATGTTTTAGGCATAGATTTTCGCCCTGCTAACGGGATGCTTTATGCCATCACAGACACCGACAAGATATATACAGTTAATAGCGACAACGGCGTTGCTACTTTAGTTAGTACCTTATCGGTTAAGTTTAGTGGTGGATTTCAAGCAGGTGTAGATTTTAACCCGGTTGCCGATCGGCTGAGATTGGTAGCCAACAACGGTCAGAATTATAGAATCAACGTTGATACAGGAATTGTCACTACTGACAAACCTTTAAACTACAAGCCTGCTCAAGACTTGGGTATTACTGCTGCTGCTTATACTAACTCCACCACCGGAGCTACCAGCACCATGCTTTTTAGCTTGGACTATAGTTCTAATTCTCTGGTACTCCAAAATCCTCCCAATGAGGGTGTTTTGAGTACTGTAGGAGCGTTGAAGATCGACCTACCACCAGTAGCAGGATTTGATATTGTTACTAATGGTAATGGAGAAAATTTTGGATTTATTGTGTCTGGCAAGTCTTTGTATACCGTAGATTTATCTACTGGAGAGGCTAAAATGATGGGTAGCTTCCGGGAAGGTAATTTAATTGGAGTTGCTGTTTCTCTTACTGCTAACAATAGATAGAGCTAATTTCAATTACACAAAAAGACTTTGCTTTAGTATTTGTTACTGTCTGAAATAATTGGGTAAATTGAGCCAAGAGTTTCCTAAATAGAGATAACACACATTGTTGCTCGTAACTCTTGGCTCAATTGTTTATGCCGTTTTGGATTGCAGTCCAAGGCTTGCAAAATTAACAACGATAGTGACAAATTTTCTAGCTTTAGCTTGAGTTGTGAGAAATTAATCGTACAATCAACACGTAAAGCACACTCCCTGACTGGGTAAAATGCCCTCTGAGCAACCTACTAATAGCGATAAGTTTATATCCGTACAGACAGATATTGAACTTTATTTAGCACTAAAATCCGGTCGAGACGATGCTTTTGGCATTATTTACGATCGCCATGCTGGATTAGTTTATGGCATAGCTCTCAAAATTCTTGGCAACGCTCAAGAAGCAGAAGATTTAACCCAAGATGTTTTCCTAAGTATTGCTAAAGGGTCTTTCTACGAGCCAAAGAGAGGGTCGCTAAGAACGTTTTTAGCAATTTTGACCCGATCGCGAGCTATAGATCGAATGCGATCGCACAGCCGCAAGCGCAAGGTTTTGGGACAATGGCAAGATAACCAACAGCAAACGGTTACAGATGCTCCTTTTGAACAAGTTTCCCGCAGCGAACAGTCCCAAGAAGTTAGAAATGCGATTTCTCAATTATCTGACGAACAGCAGCAAATTCTCCAGATGGCTTATTATGATGGTCTTAGTCAGTCAGAAATTTCTCAGCAACTGCAAGTTCCTTTAGGTACGGTCAAAGCTAGAGCTAGGCGAGGTTTGCTCAAGCTGCGTCAAGCTCTCGCCGATTACATTGGATAATACTACCTATGGTTTAGTCGATGCCTTCAGAACAGTTAGAGTTACTAATTGCTGGTTACGTCCTCGGCGATCTTAATGCCGAAGAAGTAAAGGAGTTCGAGCAACTCTTGGCAAATAATTCAGCAATTGCTCAGGAAGTCGCACGAATGCAACAGACGTTGGAGATGTCTTACGCGCCACCAGAAGTTAGTCCGCCTAGTTATTTGCGATCGCAAGTTATCGCAGCACATCAAGCTAATTCAAAAATTAGCACCCGCTTACCTGTTTTCTCAATGCGAACAATGGGGGCGATCGCCGCCTTGCTAATAGTTGTTTTAGGCATTAACAATTATCGTTTGTGGCGAAACCTACAAGTTATCCAAGCGCAAATTCAACCGTCAAAATTGTTAACTTACTCCCTAAAAACCCAAACTTCCAGTCTGTCGTCAGCTACCGTAGCTGTAAATCCCCATCAGTTAGAAGCTAAGTTAAATGTTGAAAATTTACCACCATTGCCAACGGGGAAAGTATACGTTTTATGGACAGTGCTAAAACAAGATGCACCCTTTACTACAGACAACAAAAACGCCATTTTGACCGAAGTATTCAAGGTGGATGCGGAGGGGAATGTTTCTAAGCAAATCACTTTACCCGAAGCCTACCGTACCAAAGACCTAATTGCAGCAATAGCTGTGACGATGGAAGATGCTAAGTCGCCTCAAAAACACGCTGGAGCGCCAATTTTAATCTTAAAATTATGAGTATAGTCCCGCGTAAATTAAGTTGCTGCATTTCATGCGCCCGATTGCAACTGTTGCAAGTCAGAGGCGATCGCACTTTAAACTTTAGTTAGTACAAATACACTACCTTCATTTCCGCGCCCAATTCGCAAATCGCTATCTAAGTAAGTTATATCCAACCACCCTTGTTGTTCGCGGCTATCTAAAGCAAAATCAAGGGCTGTAAACTTTTGACTTTGTTCAATTTGAGCGATAAAACTAGCGGGCGATTGATAGCTAATTAGGCGTTGCAAACCCAAAATCGAGCGCTGAAATTTTACCTGTACCCGGCGCTCGGAAAGAGGTTCAAACTGAGCCGCTACGCTGACTAATCCTTCTAAATAAGGTAAACCGTAAATTTCGGCAATGTTGTAAACGCTGCTAGTTTTAACGCGAATTGATTGGTAAATTTGACCGAGTTTTAATAAGGGAAAGCGATCGATATTTAATAAGCCAGAACTTGTCGTATAAAGCAGCCGCCAGTCGCCCTCTAGTAGCTCCGCAGCCTCTACAGGACGCGGTGTGGGGTTGCGCTCCTCTAAGCTCGCGATCGCAATTAATATCGCTTGTTTTTCGGACTCGGTTGCTAGTAAGCCGCGATTTTTCCCGGCGATCGCTTCTATTAATGCTAATTTTCCAAACATCGCCTTAATGGTAATTATGCTGCTCTCATCATTATTATCTTAACCAGTAAATAATAATGAATATCTAAATAATGTTAGACTTTGTACTATAATTGAAGCCGTTTATTTAAACATTTCTCTATGCCTAACTCGCCTCTACAAGAACAGCCCCGCAATCGAGTAGCTGCGGTAATTCCTTCTAAGAACGAGTTATCAATCTTAGACTGGTTAAAGTCTAGCGGTAGATTAGTAGCGCGCGATCGCAGCGAACCGGATTTATTGACTCAAGGCGAACCGATGTCTGACATTGCAGATATTATCGATCCTGACGATCCTAGCTACGATGATGACTTTGAAGATAGCGACGAGCCAATTGAAGAAGAAGTCGGCTAACTATTATTAGGTATAAGAAGCTTTGAGGAATATACTTAGAGCTTCTTACTTGCTAAGTTTTGACAAAAAAATATTGTGGAAGCAAAATCATCTACTGGTTTATTCAATCTGTCAGGAAGTAATTTACTTATCTCTTTAAGTATCGTTCTAGGCAGTGGGATATTAGCTTACGACTTATTAGCCCAGCGCTTACCTTGGCAAATAAATTCGCTAAGTTTGCCCTTTGTTATTAGTAGTATTTTTACAACAGCGCTGGGGTACTGGGTAATTCCCATGCTTGTCAGGCTAAAAACCGGGCAAATTATTAGAGAAGATGGGCCGCAAGCACATTTAAAAAAAGCTGGCACTCCGACAATGGGCGGGGTGTTTTTTGTACCTGTCGCGATTATTGTAGCGATATTATTGTCTGGCGGCAGGAGCGAAGTAATTGCGGTATCTGCTTTGACAACCAGTTACGCCCTAATTGGCTGGTTGGATGATTGGCAAATTTTGCGCTACAAGTCGAATAAAGGCATTTCACCCAAAATGAAACTAGCTTTGCAAGTTGGGTTTGCAGTGCTGTATTGTTTGTGGCTGGCGTGGAGTCAGACAAGTAGGATTACAAATGTGGCAATACCTTTTAATGTTATATTGCCGTTAGGAATGCTATTTTGGCTCTTAGCCGTGTTTGTATTAGTGGCGGAGAGCAATGCAACTAATCTTACGGATGGTGTTGATGGTTTAGCCGCCGGGACAAGTGCGATCGCACTCTTAGGATTGGGTATATTAGTAGCGCCAAGTTCTCCAGGATTGATGACCTTCTGTGCTTGTATGAGTGGTAGCTGCTTGGGGTTTCTCGTCCACAATCGCAACCCAGCGCGGGTATTTATGGGCGATACGGGTTCTTTGGCATTGGGCGGCGCTTTAGCGTCGGTAGCGCTATTAACTAATACGTTGTGGGCGTTATTTGTCCTAAGCGGGATCTTTTTTGTCGAAACTCTTTCGGTAATGGCGCAGGTAAGTTATTACAAAGCTACAAAAGGTGAAGATGGCGTAGGTAAGCGTTTATTTAAAATGGCCCCCTTACACCATCATCTAGAACTTTCGGGCTGGTCGGAAACTCAAGTCGTTGCTACCTTTTACGGAATTAGTGCTATTTTGGCGCTGCTGTGCTTATTAACTAAGGTCTAGAAATTACCGGCACGATCGCGCGATCGCTGCCATCAATACAAGTATTCATAGCTTGAATCGGCGTAACATCAATTTCGCGGCGCAAACCAACCACACATTCAGCAAAGCGTACTGGTAGCAAGCTCAAACGGCAATAATCGAGAACTTCGGGAATTGTTTCTTCTTGACTATTAATGCTAATTCCAACTACACAAGTAGCTAATTGGTCTGGTTGTCTAACTTGAGAGCAAGTTGCTAAAGCATCGGCAGCCAGGATATTTGTTTGCCTTTGGATATCGTAGACGCAAGTAGATAATCTTTTTGGCTCTAAGGCGGCGGCACAAGCTGGCGATACCGCATCTGCGGAGAGTTCCAAAGCTAGTAACCTAGCAGCACAAAAGCGATAATCGTTGAGATAGGAAGATGGGACAGAGGCGGAAATCGCTGGATTTAATGCTAAACCAGATACCACTAGGGGAGTAGCCGCTAGACTTAACCAATTCAACGGACGGCGTTGCTGAAAATTAAACATATTGCTGAGAGTTACCTAAAGAAAATTTTAATGACTAACGACTGATTTTGGGCTGTTTTTAGTTAAACTAGCGATCGCTTTGAGGATTTCCCCATCGATATAAGGTTTAATCAAATAAGCATTAGCGCCTAATTCTAAAGCAATTTGTCGGTACTTTTCGCTGCTGCGAGAAGTTAGCATAATTACCGGAATTTGTTGCAGTACTTCGTCTTGCAAGCGATGGCTTAAAAACTTAAATCCATTCATCCCAGGCATTTCGATATCAGAAATTATTAGCTCAATAGTTGGGTGCAGCACAAATTGGGCGACAGCTTCATTGCCATCACTAGCTTGCCATACTTGATAGCCTGCTTTTTGCAACATTGAGGCTAAGTTGTGGCGGACAGTAACAGAATCATCGATTAGCAATATTTGCGCTGGGCGATCGCTGGTAGTAGTTTGGCTGCTAACGAGCGCTGGTGGTAACTGGGCGACTAAGGCTGTAGTATCTAGCATTAAACTCAAACGCCCGTCTGCCAAAACGCAACACCCCAATACATAACTTGGCGGAGTAATAAGTTTACCAACAGTTTTAATCGCTAATTCTTGTTCCCCTAAAACGCGATCGACTTCTAGCCCAACTAATTCTTCCGCATCTTGACGTACTAAAAGCACCGGACGCGGTTCAAGACGACTACTACTATCTTCTGACTGCAAAATCGTTGATAGTTGGCGAATAGGTACTATTTCCTCATTTTCCGCTAATTGCCAAATTCGACCATCATGCCACTGCTTGATTTGGTCGGGGTGAGGAAGGACAATTTGCTCGATAGCTTCGCTCATCAAACCGCAAACGCGATCGCCTACTTCCACCACTAAAACTTTGGCAATTTTGAGACTGATGGGAATTTGCAGTAAAAACGTCGTTCCTTGCTGGGCTTGACTTCGCACGGTAATTGTTCCTTGCAAGGCTTCGATTTGGGTGCGAACTACATCTAACCCAATTCCGCGCCCCGATAAATCGCTTAGTTGAGCAGAAGTAGAAAATCCGGGCGTAAATAGTAAGTCAATTAATTTGTCTTCCGTAATACTTTGCGCTTGTTCGGGGGCAATTAAATTAAGTTCTAAAGCGCGATCGCCAATTTTCTCAAAATCTAGCCCTTTACCATCATCGCTAACGGCGATAACTGTCCAGCGCTCTTGTCCGTAAGCTTGAATAGATATTTCGCCGACTTCTGATTTACCGCTTCGAGCGCGGACTTCGCTACTTTCAAGTCCATGATCGAAAGCATTGCGGACTAAATGCAAGAGCGGATCGTAGAGTTTTTCGGCGATTTCTTTATCTACTAATACTTCTGCGCCACTAATTGCTAAGTTTGCTTGTTTTCCATGACTTGTGACTAATTGTTGCAATACGCGATGAAAGCGGTTGAGTATTTCTCCTACGGGTAACATTTGAGTAGATAGCAAATCATCCCGGACGTTAGTTAATAGCTTTTGTTGTTTTTCGAGAATTTGACTAGCTCCAAGGCTAAATAAATCAATTTCTTCAATTGTTTCGCCAATTTGTACCGTATCATCCCAAGCGGTATCTAATAGAGGTTGAAACTCGTGATAAATATCTAATGGTAAGGCAGTAGGAGAATTATTGTTTTGGGGTTCTAACATCAAATCCGACCAATATTCGCGAATTTGATTAATGGTTTTTTGATGTTGTTTTAACTGCTGCTGCAATTGCTCTATAGTTTCTTGAATGCGCTCGTCGGCTGCAACTTGCCGATTTTGATTGGTGAGCATTTCCCCAGAAAGATAATTGAGGTGTTGGAGTTTGGCTACTTCAACACGAATTTGGGCAGAAGGCGCGATTAAGGAGTCTTTGGCGCGTCCGGTTACGGTAACAACTTCATCATCTTGCTTTTCTAGGGGGGAGGAGAGATCGAAATTGATTTCCTCTCGATCTAACACGCTACCAAATACCCCATCTAGGGATAATCCTAAATCTTCTTCCCCAAAGTCCCATTCATCGGGGGTAATAAAAGGCTCGTCATCTACACTACTAATTAACTGCTCTAATAGCGCTGGATCGGGCAAACTATCTAATGCTGCTAATTGTTGCAGATCGGCACTTGGTTCGCCGCCGGAGGTGCGATCGCCATTTAATACCGCTTGCTGTCCCTTTTCAAAGTCAGCTAAAGCCAGACGAGCTATAGTTATTGCTTCCTGCCGATGCTCCGTAAGCGCCAGTAAAGTAGTAGATGCGATCGCGCCAAAGCCTGGCAATCCTAAGGATTCCGCAAGTCCAATAAATACTGTTGCTTGTTCTTGCAGTAGCGCCGCTACGGTTTCTACTTCTGGATTTTCTAAAGCTGTAGCTAGTTGCTCTAGCCTTTTTGTGACTCCGGTGGTAAAAATCGATTTAGTAATATCAAACCCTAATTCGGCAGAAGTTGGCATCGCCGCTTCGTTATCGAAAAAGTCTCCTAACTTTCCTTGCAATAGCGCAAATATAGCGGCGGCGCGATTGAGAATATCTGTTTCATCAATAGAGTTTCCCGTAAGTTCGGCAGTTAGCGGTAAGCGCAAGCACTCGTAAATTTGAAATAACAATGCTTCTACTTCCGCATCAATTTCAACGCTGGGATTATAAAGAGTTTTAAAAACATCTTCCAAATAATGCGCCACCGTTTTGATTGTCTCAAGTCCTACGCAAGCCGCCGAGCCTTTAAGAGTGTGTGTCATTCGCATCAAGCTATGTACTCTTGCAGGAGTGCGATCTTCTTTTAAACTGTACAAGTCGCGCTCGATATTTTCTAATAGTTCTGGCGCTTCGATTAAAAATAAGTTGCGAGTTTCGTTATCGATACGATCGGGTGTCATGGGGATGGGGAGAATTTTTAATTCCTCTTTATTTAAGGGGAAGCAAAAAGCAGGAAGTATGGCTGCACTGCTTTTTGCTGTGGGTTGCTAGGCGATACACAGCTTATTTTGGGCTAATTGACTTTAAATCGCTCGACACTAGCTTGGAGATTTTGCGCCGTTGTTAGTAACTCTTGGAATGATTGGGAAATTTGCACCGAGCCTAGAGACGTTCTATTTGCAACTACGGTTAAATCGGCAATAGTTTGAGTTACAGCCTCGGATTGCTGAGTTTGTGCCAACGTGGATGTAGTAATTCCCTGCACCCATTGACCAATTTGGGCGGTAGAACGAGCGATCGCATCTAAACTTTGGCGCGTTTGATTGACTAAATCTGCTCCCTGTGCTACTTGGTCAATTCCTGTTTCCATTGCGAAAGCGACATCAATAGTCTCAGCTTGAATTTCCTGTACCAATTGCTCGATTTCACTCGTAGCTTTTGCCGACTGACGCGCTAAAGAACGTACTTCATCAGCAACAACGGCAAATCCGCGCCCGTACTCGCCTGCACGGGTAGCTTCAATTGCTGCATTTAACGCTAGTAACTGAGTTTGAGTTGAAAAATTACCGATCAAACTAACTACTTTAGAGATTTTTTGCGATGATTCGCTCAAACGCTTAATCTTTTTCCCGGTATCGGTCACAGTTTTTTTAATCTCTAAAATGCCGTCTACCGTGCGACTCATCGCCGCATTACCTGTTTCTACAGTTTGATTTGCCTCCGTTAAAGCAAATTCTACTTGCTGGGCGTGGTGATTGACAGTTTGAGTAATGTCAACCATTGCTTGAATTTGCTCTAGAGTATCGGTGAGTTCTTCAACTTGGTACTGTGCTTGAGTTGAAAGATTAACAATTGCCGACTCGCTGTTATTTGAAGTTAAAGTTACGCTATTGGCGGCATTTTTAACTTGAATTACTAACTTGCGGAGACTTTGAATCGTGTTATTGTAAGCATCGGCGATCGTACCTAATTCGTCTTCTGTTATTGTTGCTCTAACCGTCAAATCTCCCTCTAAAGCCGGTCGCACCGCAATTAACAATTGCACGGCAGTTTGTTGGAGTTTTTCTTTGGCAGCTTTTTCTCGTCTCCCCGCCTCTAAAAGTTTTTGCGCTTGCATTTGGACTTTTTCTAGCGTGGCAGATTGTTGCACGGCAATTCCAAACTGAGCGCCAATTTGATTTAACAACTTTTCTTCCGATTCTTCCCACTGACGCGGGGCAGAATTTTGATACGTTGATAGCAATCCCCACAAATTTTCGCCCGCAAAAATAGGAATAGTAATGTAAGCTTTAGCTTCAAAGCGCTCTAGGCTTTCAATGTAGCAAGGCGAAAATCCGGCGGTGTAAATATCGTTCACTCTAAAGTTTTCGGTGTCGTGACGATATCTCCCGCCTTGATTTTCTTTAAGGTAAGTGTCTTCGTAGCGGACTTTCCCTTTACCCAAGCCGCGCACGCTATCGCAGTCAGTGACATCGCTATTTAGTTTTTTCGCTGCCAGAGGTGTCCAGCCTTGCGCTACAGACTCAGACACGAATTCACCGCTCCAATCAGAATTGAAACGATACACGGCGACGCGATCGGCTTGTAATAGCTTCCGCACTTCTTGAGTTGTAGTTCTAAAAATTTCATCCAAGTCCAGAGACTTGCGAATTTTATCAATTACTCTAGATACCGTGCGTTCTTGCTGGGCGATTTGCGTCAACTGCTGGGTTTTTGCCTCTACTTGTTGGAGATATTCTGCTTGCTGCAAGGCAATTCCAAATTGAGCGCCAATTTGGGTTAGCAATTTCTCCTCAGATTTTTGCCACTGACGCGGTGCAGAGTTTTGATAGGTGGCGAGCAATCCCCAAAGCTTGTCGCCGACAAAAATAGAAGTAGTGAGATAAGCTTTAGCTTCTATCTGCTCCATTGCTTCTAAGTACTGACTTGAAAATCCAACTTGAGTAATATCGTCTACAGAAAATGATTGTCTATTGCGATCTTGAGCCGCTAAACCTTGTTGTTGGTAGATTGAGGCGTTACCAGGCTTAAGGCTTTGCAAGCCACTACAATCGCCTACTTGTTCTTTAAATCCCTTACTAAGTACCGATGTCCAGCCTGGGGAGACAGATTCGGCGACAAATTCACCGCTCCAATCAGGGTTGAAACGATAAACGACTACTCGATCTACTTGCAGTAGTTGGCGGACTTCTTGAGTTGTGGTGTTAAATATGACGTTAATATCGAGAGATTTACGAATTTTGTCAATAATTTTGGCTACGGTGCGTTCTTGCTGGGCTATTTGCGCTAATTCTTCGGTTTTGGCATTGACTTGTTGCAAATACTCTGCTTGACGCAAAGCTACACCTAGTTGCGTACCTACTTGAGCTAAGGCATTTACATCGACTTCTTCCCATTGACGCGGAGCGGAGGATTGGTAAGCGGCTAATAATCCCCATAAATCGCCGCCAAAAAAGATCGGCGCGATCGCATAAGCCCTAATTTGGTGTTCTTCTAAGTTATGAATGTAATTTGGCTCGTAACCCGCTTTATAGATATCATCGACGGCGTAAGTTTCGTTATGTCGATATCTCCCGCCTTGATTTTCTTGTAAATAACTATCAACCCAAGTGCGATCGCTATTTCCCACCCAAGGAATCCAGCCTGGAGCAACAGTTTCCGATACAAATTCACCGCTCCAATCAGAGGAAAATTTGTACACGGCGACGCGATCGGCTTTTAATAGCTGCATTAATTCGCTAGTAGTAGTGCGAAAAACCGTATCGATATCAAAAGAGCGGCGAATTTTGTCCATGACTTTCGCTGCTACTTGAGTAGAGGTACGGGTAAATTCAGCTTGACGGGCTTGTTTAGCGCGAAATTCTACCGCCTGAACGGTAAGCGTTAGTTCTAATCCTAGGCGCTCTAACAAATTAATTTCTGCTTCTTCCCAGTAACGCAACGCCACACATTGCTGTACGACAAGCAAGCCCCAGACTTCGCGCTCTACTAATATCGGCAAACTAACGCTAACTTTAACTTGAAAGCGCTCTAACAATTGTTGTTGGTAGGGAGTAGTATTTGTATTAGTTGTAATTTCTACAACTTGCTTGCCTAAATAAATACTCGCTTCATCTTCACCAAACCAAGTAGCGGGTAGTTTTTCACCTAAAGTAGGTGTCCACTCGCGTCCAATAGCTTCGGCAATTACTATCCCCCGATCTATGGCTTCAAAGCGATAAATTAATACGCGATCGGCAAGTAAGGTTTTGCGAATTTCGCTAACCGTCGTTTCAAACAAAGCTTCCAAAGACGGCGACTGGCGCATTTGTCCGGTAATCGCGGCTATATCTTGGCGCTGGGTGGTTTTAAACCCTTTAGTACCGTTACTATCCCCTGGCGCGTCTGGTTTTGATTTTAAAGTCGTTTGAGCGATCGCTAATGGTTCGGAAATACTAGGTGTATTGCCGTTACGATCTTCAGAGCGGGAAGAAAATAGTTTAATCACTGTAGTTTAGGAGTTTGAATTAGGAGGGCGGCTTTAGTAAAATTTTTGGATAAGCGGCGAACAAGCGATCGCGCCTGGAGCGATTAAAATTGTGCCATCGCTCAAATATCCCTGCATAAACGGTAATAGTTGGGCGGAGAATAACTGCGCCCTAGGCGGCTGAATTGATTTTAATTCGTGCCATTCAATATCATTTACCCGATCGACTACTAGCCCCAAATACTGACCGTCAACTTCGGCAACTATGACTGATATCGTAGAATCTGTTGACGGTATATCTATAGCAGGTAATTGAAATAATTCACCCAGCGCGATCGTCCAGAGCATTTCATCACGCCAGTTATAAATACCTAATACGCATGGGGGCATTTGCGGGATTGGCAATAGGCTACTTTTGGGTACGTGCAATACTTCCGCAATATCTTCAACTAATACTAAAGCTGCTAATTTTTTACTCAAGTTAAAGTGTAAAAATTTTTGCGCTTCAGTTTGGGTAACGTCTATCGTCTGCTCTAAACTGGCGATTTCTTGTAGTGTCATTAAGCCTATTCCTAATTTTTCATTAGTTGTTGAACTAATTGAATTAATTTCAGCCGATCTACAGGTTTAGGTAAGTAAGCGTCCGCACCTAGCATATTGCCCCATATTTTATCTACTTCGGTATTTTTTGTAGAACAAAGGACTACAGGAATCTGCTGAGTTTGGGGATCGGTTTTTAATTCGCGACACAACTCAAATCCACTTTGACCCGGCAAGATTACGTCTAAAATAATTAAGTCTGGTTTGTGCTTAGTTAACTTATCTTGAGCCTCCTCGCTACTGGTAACGCTGACTACCCGTAAACCTGCTTGCTGTAGATAACCAGTAAGGACTTGGGTTTGAAGTAAGCTATCTTCAACAATAAGGACAGTTTGCATGAATTTACCTAAACAATTTTTTAAACTAAGGCAGTACTAAGAAGTTGAACCCTACCTACAGACTACTTTAAAGACTGTTTTACAGTGCTTAAAACTTATTTAGCGTTGCGGTTTATCTTGCGGTAGCGGTAAATACTTCCGCACAACGGCTAATACTTGTTCGGGTTTAATTGGCTTGCTCAAAAATTCTGACGAGCCTACAATTTTTGCCCTTACCCGGTCTACAATTCCATCATTACCGGTCAAAATTATGACGGGAATATTTTTAAACCGAGAAATCCGCCGAATTTGGCTGCAAACTTCGTAGCCGTTGGCAATGGGCATCATCAAGTCCAAAAATATTAAGTCTGGTTGACTTTCGAGCAAAACTGGTAATGCTTCTACCGCATCATTAATGCCCACAAATCGATATCCGGCAGTAGTTAAAATATGTTTCATTAGTTGTCCCATAATCTGGCTGTCGTCTATGCAGGCAATTATGGGCGAAGCTTGAGGGTTTGCGGGGACTTTGGTAGAGAAGCGATTAATGGCTGTGTCTAATTGCTGACCTGCGGGAGGCAGTAAGTCTCCAACGGTTATTAGCTCCATAATGCCCTGCCGAATATAAGGACTCAACAAGCGCGTTACTAAAAGTAAGTCTTGTTTCATCGCTACTGCCAAATCTCGCAACGTCCTTTCTCCATCTACAATTTTGATTAGAGTTTGGTAGACTGGGGCGGAGGTATGCTTCTGTAGTTGCTCTTTTTGGCGCAGCAAAACGGCAGCATTGGGGGAGATGTCTTTTAAGCCAGCTTTACACCACTGTTCCCAAGCTTGCTTGGCGTAAGCAAGTGCGTGTTGAGCGTTGAGTAGCGTCAATGAGGCATTTGAGATATTTTGGCTGATTTTTGTAAACGTTAATTGACCTAGTTTTTCTTGTTGCAACAAATCGAATAATATTTCGGTGACAGTATTGCGAATTACCCTAACCGCTTCATCTCCTTTGATTTCCTGTTTTTTTACTAATTCAATTAGTATTTGATACTCGTTTAAATCCCTCCTGCTTGTGGGAAGATACTTTTGGCTGTTAATTTGAGGGCAATACTGATTTAGTAATCGCTGCCAACGCTTAATTAGATGTATTCCTCCAGTCGCCCAAACCAATCGCCCTAGGCAAAAATATAATATCCATTGCCGATGCTGGTCAGCTACTATATTTAGTCTGCCTGTAAACTGCTTTTGCTGACAGATTTCTATTTGGTTTATCAAGCTGTTTGTAGTTGAAGCATTGGCAGTCATCATAGTTGTCTATTTATTGATTTTTCTGGCTCTAGGCACTTTATATTTAATTATTTTTTACTTAGGAGCGATCGCATTTTAGCTCAATTTTTATCTCGCTTACTTAAGTAATATCACTGATATTCTTTGTTGTCACCTATACAACTACCGCAAAATTTGAATAGATTCCGAAAAAATCGTTAAATACATCCGCAACTTAATATTATTGCCCATTTTTTAAACTGACAAACCCCACGAGAGTATCTAAAATATAGATATATTGTATTGTTGTATAATTCAGCATTGACTGCTACAATCATATATTTGGCAAACTTTAAGCATAATTAGTAGATACAGGAAAATTCATGTCCCGATACAGAGGACCAAGGCTAAGAGTCATCCGTCGCTTGGGCGATTTACCAGGATTGACGCGCAAAAGCGCAAGGCGAGCTTACCCCCCAGGTCAGCACGGACAAAACCGTAAAAAGCGATCGGAATACGCCGTTCGTTTAGAAGAAAAGCAAAAGCTACGCATGAACTACGGCTTAACGGAAAAGCAAATGCTCCGCTATGTACGTAGAGCAAGACGAGTTACGGGGTCAACCGGGCAAGTATTGCTACAACTATTAGAGATGCGCCTTGACAATACCGTATTTCGCTTGGGAATGGCACCGACTATCCCCGCCGCTCGGCAATTAGTAAATCACGGTCACGTCACGGTAAACGGGCGCGTAGTTGATATCGCCAGCTACCAATGCCGTCCCGGAGAAACTGTTGGAGTTAAAGATCGAGACGCATCGCGCAAGCTAGTACAAGCTAATTTACAATATCCCGGTTTAGCAAATTTGCCCAGCCATCTAGAATTTGATAAAAACAAGATGGTAGGTAAAGTCAATAGCTTAGTAGAGCGCGAATGGGTAGCGCTGCAAGTTAACGAACTTCTCGTTGTTGAGTATTATTCAAGACAAGCTTAGGCTTGCATTGGCTGTAACCACCGTGCGGCTGCGGTGAGCCAATTACAGAATTAGGATATTTTTTAGCAAGCTTCCTAAATCCGTTAATTAGGAAGCTTGTTTGATTTAAGGCGATTCAACTATCTAACTGCTGCTACTTTCTGCTCGTGCTTCCATATTTCCCAAGGCGCGTTACCTAAAGAAAACATATCTTCTAATTGTTGCTTGTCTTTAAAAGTATCCATACAAGCCCAAAAACCATTGTATTCGTGGGCAAAAAGTTCTTCTCTATCAATTAACCGTTGAAATGGCTCGTATACCAATTCCTCTTTTTCATTAATATAATCAAAAATTTGATTTTTAAAAATGAAATAACCGCCATTAATTCTCAAATTAGCTTGATGTACATCTTTAATTCCTGTTACTAACCCATTGGGTTGACTAGAAATTAAGTGGAATGTTTGCGAGGGTCTGACGCTCAAGAAACTAGCTATTTTGTCTATATAATGAAATTTATCTATGGCTTCAGGTAAAACTAAATCTGTAAGTCCATCGCTGTAATTTGCTAAAAATACATCTTCATTTTCTAAATGCTTTTGGACTGCTTTTAGTCTCTGACCGATGTTTGAATGCAACCCCGTATCAACAAAAGTAATATTCCAATCGTGAATATCTCTATTTAATAAATTTAGGTCTTTTCCCCCATTA
>JAPJOW010000031.1 GCA_030826005.1 Aliterella sp. RAGGC_92 | reverse complement strand
GCAAAATTCAGGCATCGTCATAGAGAGTTATTTGGGAGATGCGAAGCCCCGCGAGGTATTTATTACCGCTTGCTTGCTAGTTCCCATCATCGGTATCGGCTTATATCCAAAAATTGCTACCCAAGTTTACGATGTCAAAACTGTAGCCGTAGCCGCGCAAGTGCGTAACGTACTGCCAGTAATTGCTCAACAACAACCA
The DNA here is from genome assembly GCA_030826005.1 of Aliterella sp. RAGGC_92. Lineage (GTDB taxonomy): Bacteria > Cyanobacteriota > Cyanobacteriia > Cyanobacteriales > Chroococcidiopsidaceae > Aliterella. The sequence goes on along the minus strand of JAPJOW010000031.1, from coordinate 24,510 downwards.
TCTAGCTTGTATGCTCGAACTTTAAGCGCTCCATCATTAGCTAGTTCCGATACGCAATAATTATTAAAAGCGATCGCTAACCTCATAAATATTTAACAAGTCCGCCTGAGAGCGGACTTTGTATTTGTATCCATACTTAGGCAAGATGTTTAGTCATAAGAACTCGCGCTAAAATGCGATTCCAATTATTTACTTTTCAAGTTCTTTTCCAATGAAAGTTTTACCCTCATTAATAATTGCGCCAATTGTTGCTTTAGTCTGTTCGACGGCGGCTTTTGCCAAAGTGCAAACCCAAGTAGTTGAATACAAGCATGGTAATACCGTATTAGAAGGTTATTTAGCCTACGATGACGCAATTAAAGGGCAACGTCCAGGAGTTATGATTGTGCATGAATGGACGGGCTTAGGCTCTTATGTCAAAAAGCGCTCCGAGCAATTAGCAAAGCTTGGTTATGTCGCTTTTGCTGTAGATATGTACGGTAAAGGTATTAGACCAACTAATCCTAAAGATGCTGCCACCCAAGCTAGTATATATAAGTCCGATCGCAAATTAATGCGCGATCGCGCCTCCGCCGGATTAAAAGTATTACAAGACAACAAACTCACTGATAAAAGCCGCATTGCTGCCATTGGTTATTGTTTTGGCGGTACAACAGTTTTAGAAGTCGCAAGAAGTGGGGCAAATATTGCTGGGGTTGTTAGCTTTCACGGCAATTTAGATACGCCCAACCTCAAAGATGCAGCAAATATTAAAAGTAAAGTTTTAGTCCTGCATGGTGCGGACGATCCTTTAGTTCCTAAAGCCCAAGTTGATACTTTTGAAAACGAGATGCGTCAAGGAAAAGTTGATTGGCAATTAGTAGAGTACGGAGGCGCGGTACACAGTTTTACCAATCCCGAAGCTGGTAAAGATGCCTCAAAAGGTGTCGCTTACAATGCTACGGCTGACAGACGCTCTTTTGCAGATATGCAGCAATTTTTCTCCGAGTTGTTTGCAGTTAAAAAACCTCAGTAATTAATAAAGCGATCGCTCTTTTAAGTTAAGTGCGATCGCTTCGTTTGTACTTTAATAGACCTCTTGCAAAAGTACAAAAAGGTTTTCTCTAGTCGGCTTGAGCCGACTTTAGCTATTAGCCTGGGGTTTCAACCCTAGGCGGGCTAGGCTTCAGCGATAAGAATTGCTCTTTTCAACTTTTATTAGTTCAATTGCTGTCTCGGCATTTTGAGGGCTAGGCTTCAGCGATAAGAATTGCTCTTTTTAACCCTAGGCGGGCTAGGCAGCCTGAAGCCAAGAGATCTAATACACCCAACGCAGACGTAGATTAATTAACACTGATTAATCGAGATTTATTTTTTGGACAATATTATCCATACAGCATGAATAATTCCAGGCACATAACCAAAAAGTGTTAAAACAATATTTATCCAAAAATCCGTCCCTATACCTACTTGTAGGAAAACACCTAAAGGGGGTAAAAAAATTGCAGCTATGAGGCGAATAATATCCATAGTAGTCTCCCTTGTAGCCGCCCTTACCATGCCATCAGGCGATCGCAGCTACTATATTACTTTTTCACGATGTCACACCTTAACACTTATGACATCTCTATAGAGACAGATTGAATCAGCTTTCAACCACCGCTAATTTTAGCTTTGTAACCCAACTGCGTCAAAATCTGTAGTAGCTTTTGGGCATGATCTCCTTGAATCTCGATTTCATTTTCCTTCACCGTTCCCCCTGTACCGCACTGAGTTTTCAACTTTTTTACAAGTTCAGTTAAAGTCTCATTTTTAGATTGAAAACCAGTAATTACCGTTACAGTTTTGCCTTTACGTCCTTTACGAGAAGCTTGAATTCTAACGTTTTGCTCCGCCGGAGGTAGGTCTGCAACGCCCCTTTCTAAAGCTAGATTGCGATCGCCAAACTCTCGATAAACAAAACGATTCTCATTATTAGTAGAATCGGAGGACTTGCGATTAGGTGATGCCATAAAAATCATCTGGCTATTTAGTCTATTTATGATAACTTGTGCCAACGCTACCGTTGAGGGATATATAAGACACAATACCCACCAACTTACCATTTATAATTGAAATTATACCCCAAACCTACGCTCGCACTCAATTACTGTTGCTAAAAATTTAGAAACTAGCCCATAATGCTAAAACTCTTGCCAGGAATGTTACTTACCGTGCTTGCGCTCTCTAGCTGCGATATTCCTTTAAATGCAGACATTGGCTTACCACCAGCAAAAGTCGCCGCCGCCCCTTCTAAACCGCCGTCAACTATGGAAAAATCCATCCACCAACAAATCAATCAATATCGTAAGTCGCGCAAGTTGCCGCCTTTAACCCTCGACGCGCGTATCAGCGCCCAAGCAAAAATTCACAGTCAAAATATGGCAAGTGGGAAAGTGCCTTTTAGCCATGATGGTTTTGAGCAGCGCGTTTCTATTATCCGTCGTCAAATTCCCTACCGTGCCGCATCAGAAAACGTTGCTTTCAATCAAGGATATCCTAACCCCGCCGAGCAAGCAGTGGATGGTTGGATAAAAAGTGACGGTCATAGAGTTAATATTGAAGGTCAATACAACTTAACTGGTATCGGCGTTGTCAAAAATGCCAAGAATGAATACTACTTTACTCAGCTATTTATCAACCGCCGCTAACCTCATGGAACTACCAGACTTTCAAGTATGCGATCGCGATCTTCAGGGCGACATACTAGCGCAATATCTAAATGCTGAAGCTATTGCTATAGATACTGAAACAATGGGATTATTGCCAACGCGCGATCGCTTGTGTTTAGTACAATTATGCGATCCTCAAGGTATAGTTACTGTAGTCCGCATTGCCAAAAACCAAACTGATGCCCCAAACTTAAAGCAATTACTCGAAAATAGCAATATTGTTAAAGTTTTTCACTTTGCGCGGTTTGATTTAGCAACTTTACGTCAGCATTTGCATATTCAAGTAACGCCAACATTTTGTACAAAAATTGCCAGCAAATTAGCTAGGACTTATACCAATCGACACGGATTAAAAGAGTTAATTCAAGAATTAGAAAATGTAGAATTAGACAAAAGCGCTCAAAGTTCCGATTGGGGAAACGCCGCAAATTTATCAGACAAGCAACTAAATTACGCTTCTAATGATGTGCGTTATCTCCTCAGCGCTAGACAAAAATTAATTGCTATGCTAGAGCGCGAAGAAAGATTAGAACTTGCCAAAAATTGCTTTGCAGCTTTACCAACTATAGTTAGTTTAGATTTATTACAATTTAAAGACTTATTCGAGCATTAATCAATATTTAGTAACAATTTAGCTAATATAATTTGTTGATAAAAACTAATTATATATCGTTAGGCTGATGCGAATAATCAATAAACATCCAAAAATTATAATGCACCGATTGCAGAGATTAACCTGTAATTGAGTGTTTCAATTGACAAAAGCATGGTAGGAGTATTTATTATGAATCGTGTAATTTCGCGGCTGCAAAGCATTAAAATAAAGCAGATTATAACAGTATTTATCGTAGGTTTAACTTTTTTAATTAGTAGTGCTTTTGATATTAATGGCAATCTACTGCAAGCCCAAGCAGAACCCGTAACCCCCGAAGCGACTCAATACAAAGTTGATAGTAATGAAAGCGAAGCAGAAATTAAAGCAAATAGAATTAAAGAAAATGCTGAAAAATCTGCAAAACTCCTCGAAGACGAAGGCATAAATATCAAAAATAGAGCCGCAGAAGATAAAGGAAAAAACATATTTGAAACCGTCAAAGATAAATTAAATCTTGACGAGCCAATCGATCCAGGTACAAAAAAAGCTGGAGAGCAATTGAAAGAAGCCGCAGAAGATGTAGTTAAAGCACCGCAAAAAGCTTTAAAGGATATTAGTAAGTAAGGTAAGATCGAAATATAGTTAATCCCTCCTAGATCTAGGAGGGATTAATTTTATATAGTTGGTTATATTCGATAAATTATGGAAATTAGTTTTTTACCCGAACTAATCGCGCAATTAACTGAAAATGAATCTATAAACCTTGTCAAAAGCATCAAGCGTCAAGAGATAACGACACCTTTAAGTCCTAATACGATCGCAACTTCTTACGTCTATCAAGGTAATGCCGGAACGCCAATATTATTAATTCATGGTTTTGATAGCTCCGTAGTAGAATTTCGCCGTTTGCTCCCAATACTTGCTACTCAAAATCAAACTTGGGCAGTAGATTTATTAGGGTTTGGCTTTACAGATAGACCTAGAGAAATTGAAATTAGCCCAAAAGCGATCGCAATTCACTTATATTCTTTCTGGAAAACTCTAATTAATCAACCCGTAATATTAGTTGGTGCATCTATGGGAGGTGCTGCCGCCATTGATTTTACCCTTACTTACCCCCAAGCCGTCAAAAAATTAGTATTAATAGATAGTGCAGGTTTTAGCGCTGGTTCTGCAATGGGTAAATTTATGTTTCCGCCCCTAGGCTACTTAGCTACGCAATTTCTAAGCAATCCCAAAGTCCGCGCCAGTATTAGCCGCACAGCTTACAAAGATAGAAGTTTAGCATCTGTTGACGCTCAACTATGTGCCGCCTTACATCTAAATATGCCAAATTGGAATCGCGCCTTAATTGCCTTTACCAAAAGCGGCGGCTATACCTCATTTAAAGACAAACTTGCCCAAATTAAGCTTGAAACGCTAATTTTGTGGGGTAATTCAGATAGAATACTCGGTTTAGCTGACGCAGAAAAGTTTAAGCGAGCGATTTCTCATAGTCAGCTAATTTGGATTAATGATTGCGGACACGTACCTCACTTAGAAAAGCCGCAACTTACTGCCCAACATATTCTTGAATTTGCTTATTAGACATAAATTATGTCAGACGAGCGATCGCACCTCTAAGTTAAGGATTAACTTCTTCCACAGTCCACTCATCCTTACGACTATATATATAACGATTCTGCGGATTGCCCAACAAGTTTAAGTAATCTACCTGCATTGGTTCTAATAATAATAGGCAATAATTAGCTAATGGCGTTGCAGGATCGGGCGCAGGCGGATTAAAGTTAGCATCCACCCCCCTAGGTTGCCTGGGATAAGCCCAAGCAAATTGTAACCTGGCATTATCGCTAAGTTCTTGCCAACTTGCGTGACGAGCTTGCTGCAATATCATGTCTGCATTATCTTTTTGTACTAAATGCAGCAAACCGCTAAGTCGAAATTGTTCGCGAGTTTGGGTAAAATACCAACAAGCCTCAGCCCAAGGTTGGATAGCAATTTGGCGCACTTTTTCGCTGCGACTATCAATAGCAAACTTTAAGCAATCTTTATCTCCATAAAAACCCCGAAATACTACTGTACGGTTGGCTGGGCGATTTTCTTCTGTAACCGTTGCTAACTGCAAATAACGGGCATACGTAATATTACGGTGATGCTCCAAAGAGTTTTCTAATTGCGATCGCCAAGGTGTATCAGACATAAATTAAGTTTTATACAGCTACTTTATAGCTTTATCTATTCTACCAGCACCCATTATTTGCCATAGCGTGACTAATTTATTTTGCCAATACAAAAACTATAAAAACATCCATTTATACATACAAGACCCCTTAAAACAACAGTATTTTCACCATTATTAGTTTTAAGGCTGCAAAGCAAATTCTAGTAATTTCCTTGATTCTATTCCTAAAGGAATAGGGAAAGATAGTTCTGTAGTCTATATAACTATTTGACTCCATCTCTGGCAAGTGTTGGGCTGACCGCTTTCCCTCCCCACCGACTCTTAGTAAGGCAATGTTTGGCACTAGGTTGTATCTACCTATAAAGTCCACAACTTCTTACTATCTCATTTTCTAGCTTCTCTTATTTTTAAACCATCTCAGTCTAGTACGCTCTAATGAAAAATCCTCGAAAAAATCCTTACCGCCAATTACTAACAGCAGCCCTGCTTGTCGGTGGTACTTTTCAAATTGCTTCGTCAGTGCTGGCACAAACAGCCCCAACTCCAACCAGTGCCAATACATCAATTAGTAATACTGCAACAGCTACTTATAATGACGCTGGCAACCCCACAGGTCCAGCTTTAAATTCAACTTCTAACACCGTAACTATTACCGTAGCTGAGATTGCGGGTCTATATATTAACGCAGCAGGAGTAGTAGACGGAACTACTACAACAACGGGTATACAAGGCAATGACTTAATCTATTTTGATTTTGATGTCACCAACGTTGGTAACGACCCCACCACAATTGTTATTCCCAACCTAGCTAAAATCACAGGGTCTGGTACAGTTTCCGGCTCTTTGCAATATCAACAGCCTGGTGAAACAAGTTTTACAACAATTACTGGTGCTTCTTTCACAACTGGACAAATCCAACCTGGTGCATCGGTTCGGGTACGAGTTCCGGTAACAGTTAGCAGTGTTAGCACTGGAACTATCACCGTTACTTTGGGTGACACAACTCCTTCGGCGGCTCAAAACGTCCCCTACTTAAATACCACTGGTAGCATTTATACCCAAGACAACAATACTCTAACTGGTACGCCTGTTGGTGAAGCTACAACCACTGCTCCTGCCAACGGGGAAAGAGAAGCCAGCACCAATCAGTCAGCAACAATTAATGCTACTGACCAAGCCTTTGCTACCCTCCTAAAAAGTTTCCCCAGTTATAGCCAAAACGGTACTCCTAACTCAACCAACGACGACCTCCTCACCTACGGATTGAGCTTGCGAGTAGAAGGTAGCCCACCGGCTGCTAGTAGTACAACTTTCAATGCTGCACCTTTAACAGGTACGACTCTTAGTGGTGGCGTTGACGGCAACACAACCACTAAGTTTATCCTCATATCTGATGCTATTCCCGTAGGCACGAGCTTAAATGCAACTCCCGTTGCTCCTGTAGGTTGGCGTGTTGTATATAGTTCAACACTGACATCAACTCCAGCGAACCAAGCGGTATGGACACTCACAACTCCTACTTCCTACCCAGCAACTAGCGTAACTAGAGTTGGTTTTATCTACGATCCTGACAACAGTTTGACTACCGATAGTCCAGCTATTGCTCCCAATACAACGGTTACAGGTTTCTCCTTCCTCGTAAGGACAACTACAAATTTCAGTGTAACGGGTACAACTGGCGGTCAAATCGCTAACATCGCTCAAGTCTTTGGTACGAGCAATAATGGCACTACCTTAGTTTACGACGAATCTGGAGACCAAAGCCCCAGTAACTTCATTGATGCTGGCACGCCGGGATCGAATGTACCTACTACTGGTGTCGCTGACCCAACAACGGATGGAATCGACCCAGGAAACAACAGTGGTACGGACACTACCACATCACCTGTTGGTGGTGAAGACCACATTTACAACATCCCCGCGCCAGGAGTTTCCGCAGTTCTCTTAGGACCTGAAGGAGCCGCCGGAGCCACAGGCCCAACCAACAACAATGACGACTTCACCAACAGAGCCGCTAGTTTCCCCACTACAGACACTCCAGCAAATAACGATCCGACTAACCCTAATGCTGTTGCTTTTGTCAATACCGTGCAAAACAACGGTTCATCTCCAGTTAACATCAGTATCATTCCGACTAATCCTGCTGACTTAGGCTTTGCTGACTTGCCCGCAAATACGCTTGTAACAATTAGCGCTACAGGTGTTTCTGGCTCAAGGTCTTATGTTTGGAATGGTACAAGCTTCGTATTTGATGCCGATGGCAACCCGGCTACAACAGGCGATCAAAGTCCAATTGACTCTGCGGCGGAAGTTTTAACCATTCCTAACGTACCTGCTAACGGCGGAACTTCTGCATACAACGTATCTATCGATTTACCCGACGGAACTATCCTATCTACTGACCGAGTTAGCCTTGAACCAACAGATCCCGAACATGGATACCCAGTTCCGGTTACTGCCTTTGTTGATGCTAACAGTAACGGAATAATTGATAGTGGAGAAGTTAGCAACACTAGCATCGATCGCGTTTATGTTGGCTTCTTGCGTCTATTAAAAGAATCGCGCCTCGTTCCAGGATTTGGACCTGCTTTCCCCACAGGTCAAGAGGTCTTCAGTACTGCCCTAAGAACTCCCGCACCTGGAAACCGCGTTGAGTACCAAATTACCTATACCAATATCTCTAGCGTTCCTGCTAGTGGTTCTGGCAGCCTGGGATTGAATGCCAACAACATTGTCATTACTGAAAATGGTACGGTATTGCCCAACAACTGGGGTCGAGATAATGACCTAGCGGGTACTCCAGGCTTTGGTCAAATTGATACTCTCAACGTACCTGGTACGGCGATTGAATCTGGTGGTGCTACACCTTCTTACTTCAATGGTACGACGGGTAATGCCCCATCTAGCGATATTGCCGATGTTACGGCGTACACGGTGAATACTGGCGCAGCACCAGTATTAGGTCCTAGTCAATTTAGAACGTTCAAGTTCCAACGCCAAATTGACCAATAAATCCCCAATTTAAAGCTTTAGGGACACAAACAATGTTGTGTCCCTGGCTTTATCTGACTTTTGCCTTGTCATTAAATCAATTTACACAAGAGGTTATAAAAATGAAACGTTTATCTATCGTTGGTTTAGCAGCTTTACTAATATCTGTCCCCTTCTCTAGCATTCCTGGATTTGCATCTGCTGCACCACAAAGTATTTTGGCGCAAAATGTCCAAAATCAGCCCAAAGTCCAGTTGCGCTTAACCGCCGCCAAAAAAATAGTCCAAAAAGATGCGACTGGCGTTAGCAAAGTTACCTGGCAGTCTTTACAAGGAAATGTCACCGTACAGCCGGGTGATGTAATTCGCTATACCGTGACTGGTGCAAATAATGGCGATCGCGAAGCAAGTAATTTAGTAGTTACTCAACCTATCCCCAAGCAAACTGCTTACGTCTTAAATTCCAGCACCACCATCAAAAGCACCGCGACAGTTACTTACAGCATTGACAACGGCAAAACTTTTGTTGCCAAACCAACAGTGAAAGTAAAACTAGCTAATGGCAAAGTTGAAACTCGCCCCGCACCCGCCGAAGCTTACACTCACGTGCGTTGGAAATTTAATAACGCGATCGCCGCTAAATCTACGGTAGCTGCCGCTTACCAAGTCCGAGTCAAATAATAACTCGTTTTTATGAGCGATCGCTTATCTCTTTAGCTCGCGCGATCGCTCGATATGCTGCTTTTTATATAAAATTTTCTGCTTTTTAAAGTCATAACTCAATCTTTTAATTTTCTAACCAGTAGCAATATCTAACGATTATTTACTGCTGCTAAGGTATAAAAAAATGCACCGCTACAACGATCGCTTAAATCAATGGCTTCAATTACTAACCGCAGCTATTATTGGCGGTAGTATCTACCAATCGATACCTGCGGTAGCTCAAAACGTAGAAGCTGTCCAAATTACAAATCAAGTAAGTTTTTCTTACAGCGCTGCTGGGAAAAACAATAGAGAAACTACTGTTAATGGCATCAGTACCCAAGCAGGCTTTAGTGTAACTAAGTTAGTCGATCCATTAGGACAAGTTACTGGTTGTGCGGGCGAACAAATAGAAGATTACACAGGTTTCAGTGTAGGTTTATACGAAGTAAATCCCGCCGATCCAACAGGAACAGAAATTAGTTCCCCCGTAGCCTTAACTCCTACAGAAGTACCAGATGTTAGTAGCAATAATATACCCCTAGGGCTAAAGCCTAATACAGAAAATAGTAATCCCTTTTTTCTGACTAATGGCAATGAAGGTCGCTACAACTTTTTATTCGATCCTAGCAAAGGTCAACTGACTCCTGGTAGAACTTACATTTTGTTAATTAGTCCGCCGCCTAACTCAATTTATAGCGAACGGCGAATCAAAATCACTATAGGCTCTCAAACGGGCGAAGTCATTTCTTATACAGCTACTTCTCTTGATGGCAGACCGGTTAGCACTACCGATAACCAAACTTCGATAACGGGAACTATCAATATTGACAATGCCGAACGCATCGGTCTGAGTTTAGCAATTCTGGACTTAAATACAACCATTTGTCAAAGTCAAGAAATTCAAATTATTAAAACTGGCGATCGCGCTTCCGCCGCCCCCGCCGATACAGTAATTTATCGCGTTTCGGTCAAAAACCTTGCTAGTACTACTCTTACCAATGTAATTGTTACCGATACTTTACCTTTAGGATTCAACTTTGTTCCTGATTCTGTCCGGGCGGAACTAGGAGGCAAAAGCGTTGCTGTTACTGCAAGTCACACCGGAAGAACGATCGCCTTCCGCGCTGATGGTGTCAATTTACCAGCCAAAGATTCCTCGGAAGGACAGCAAGTATTAAATATTGCCTACGCTGCGGTACTAACACCGGATGCAGTTCGTGGAAATGGGCAAAACTTGGCGATCGCTACCGCTCAACGTGCTGATAACAATTTAACGGTCAAAGACGGCCCTGCTACTCATAAGTTACGAGTTAATTCGGGCATTCTCACTGACGCGGGGACAATTATTGGTCGAGTTTTTGTAGACAAAAACTTTGATGGCGAACAGCAACGCGGCGAACCAGGAGTACCGAACGCAATTGTTTTTATGGACGACGGCAACCGGATTACTACGGATAAAGATGGACTATTTTCTGTAGCAAATGTTTTACCTGGGTATCGTACAGGAGTTTTGGATTTAAGCAGTCTGCCTGGTTATACCTTAGCTCCCAACCGTCGTTTTAACGAACGCAATAGTCAGTCCAGGCTAGTACATTTAGCCCCTGGCAGTTTAGTCCGCATGAATTTTGCCGTAACTCCTAGCTTCCAAGAGGGTGAATCAAAGTGAAACTAACAACAAACACCTTAATTACCTTCTTGGTAGTAGCTACGGTAGAAGCGTTAGGTTTGGTAATTGCAACTACCGCCAAAGCTGCGCCCCTTGTAGCAGATACTAATAACACCAGCGAACCACAAAATGTATTGCCTGCTCCTAGCAAAGAGTTAACTTCTGCCAAGCTAAAAGCTCTACTTTCGCAATCAAAAACGCCCGTCAGTCAAATCCTACCTTCTACTCCACCCACCGACGCTCCTAATACCGCACCTTCCCCAAATCCTCAAACTAACGAGCAACCAGAAGCAGAAGTAATTAGCCCAGAAGCTCCTAGGGCGATCGCTCCATTGGACGTAAAAATTCTTACTCCTACTGATACGACGGTGCTAGATATTGCTGCTACTTCAGTGATTTTACAGTATACCGAAGGCAGCAGCGTAGAGCTTAAAGTTAATGGCGCTCGCGTCGATCCCAGCGCCATCGGGCGTACGGAAACCGATAATAAATCGAAAATCGTCACGCAGACATGGTACGGAGTTGTTTTTCAACCTGGAAACAATACCCTTACCGCTCAAGCAACCAGAGATGGGAAATCTGGAGAAATTGCCACAGTTAAGCTTCAGGTGAGAGGAACGGCAACCCAAATTAAGTTGCAAACGACAGAAGCGCGCATACCTGCGGATGGGCGTTCCACTGCCACAATTACCGGGGAATTGCAAGACGCTCAAGGCAACCGTTCAACGCAAGATGCGATCGTTACTTTAGTAGCTAGTGCGGGAGAATTTGTTGGTGCAGACGCGGATCGCGATCGCGATGGATTTCAAGTAAAAGCTGAAAAAGGACAATTTACCGCTCAGTTGCGCTCCGTCTTACAAGCTCAAACCGTGCGAATTGCGGCTCTAGCTACGAATTTAGAGGCTTATACCCAAATTCAATTTGAAACAAATCTGCGTCCCTCTTTAGTTACAGGGGTAATCGACCTGCGCTTGGGGAAAAAAGGTACAGATTATTACAGTAGTTTTAGAGACTTTTTACCCCCAGATGAAAATAACAATACTCAATTAGACTTTCATTCTGCCGTATTTGCGACCGGAAAAATTGGCGACTGGTTATTTACTGGAGCTTACAATAGCGATCGCACTTTAAATGAAGACTGTAATGGCAACAGCCGTTTGTTTAGAGACATTAATGATTGTACGGAGAAATACCCTGTATACGGCGATAATTCCACCGTTGAAACCACCACACCCTCCCAAGACAGCCTGTACTTGCGGATAGAGCGCAATTCGCGCATTTCGGGAGCAGAGCCAGATTTTGCTATGTGGGGGGACTACGATACTAGAGAGTTTTCGCGCTCATCGCAAGAATATACCGCTTTCAATCGCAAACTGCACGGTTTTAAAGCTAACTACAACCTAGGTAACTTGCAAGTTACTGGGTTCTACGGCAACAACGTTGATGGTTTTCAACGCGATACAATTGCCCCCGATGGTACGAGTGGTTATTACTTTTTATCGCGGCGGTTGCTAATTCCAGGCAGTGAAAGTGTTTTTATTGAAGTTGAAGAACTCAATCGCCCTGGTACAGTTTTACAAAGAGACCAACTTAGTCGGGGTGCAGACTACGAGATTGACTACGATCGCGGCACGTTAATTTTCCGCCAAGCAGTTTTACGTACAGCAGTAGACGCAGAAGGAAGAGTATTAGTCCGGCGGATAGTTGCGACTTATCAGTACGAAAGCCACGATGGAACTAGCAACATTTACGGCGGTAGAGTGCAATATAATATCGCCCGCGAACTAGGTCGCGAAAGCTGGATTGGCGCTACTTACCTCACCGAAAATCAGGGAGTCCGAGACTTTGAACTGTACGGTGCGGATGCGCGATTTGCGATCGGCTCTAAAGGTTTCTTAATTGCCGAGTACGCCCACTCTACAAACCAATCGGATGTCATGGGCAAAGTTAGCGGTTCTGCTTACCGCATTGAAGCAGAAGGCGAAATTGCCAAAGGCATTCAAGCAAGAGCTTTTTACCGCTCCGCCGATGCAGGTTTTGCTAACGATGCCACGATTAGCTTTGTTCCCGGTCAGACTCGTTATGGCGCAAATATTACAGCTAAAGTCTCGGAGACAACAAACGTCCGCGTGCAGTACGACCATGAAAAAAACTTCGGTGTTGCTCCCCAGCCTCTCAATACCTTAGAAGACCTATTAAATCCAGGGTTTAGCGCCATTCCTGGGAGTAAAGTTGATAACTCTTTAACCACAATTTCGGCGGGAGTCCAACAACGTATAGGCAAAGCCGATTTAACAGTAGATTGGATTCACCGCGATCGCACTGACCGCATTCCAGAGGAAGATTTGAGCAGTACCTCCGACCAGTTGCGGAGTCGCTTAAATTTGCCACTGACAGATACCTTAACTTTCATCGCTCAAAACGAACTAACTTTTTCTAACGACGTTGACGCGGTTTATCCCGATCGCACTTTGTTTGGGTTAAGCTGGAAAGCCTTGCCTGGCGTCAATGTTAGCTTATCGCAGCAGTTTTTTACTCGCGGTCAATATGCAGGCAACTCCATTACCAGTTTGGATATTAGTGGCGAACACAAGTTTGGCTCTGATACTATCCTCACTGGGCGCTATTCTATGTATGGTGGTGGTAGTGATGGATTGAGTAGTAGTGGCGCAATTGGGATTAAGCAAGGTTGGACTATTGCCCCTGGATTGAGGGCAAATTTTGCTTACGAACACGTATTTGGCGATTTCTTTGGTAAAACTGCGGCGGGAACTCAGTTTGCTCAACCTTTTGCTCCTGGTCAGAGTGCTTCGTCAATTGGTGTTGATAGCGGCGACAGCTACAGCGTAGGTCTTGATTATACAGATAATCCTAATTTTCAAGCAAATGCCCGTTACGAGCATCGCAACTCCTCTGGTGGCTCGAATACAGTAATTTCTGCCTCGGCTACCGGAAAATTTTCTCCTTCTTTAACAGCTTTAGTTCGCTATCAACAAGCTAGTTCTTCTAACCAAACCTTGGAAGGATTGGGAACTACTAGGGATCTCAAAATAGGTTTAGCTTACCGCGATATTCATAGCGATAAATTCAATGCTTTGTTGCGCTATGAATATCGTAAAAACCCAGCAACAACTCCCGAAACTATTTTAATTGGCAGTGGTACGGGTTCTGAAGATCATACTTTTGCCTTAGAAGCTATCTATGCTCCTTCTTGGCAATGGGAGTTTTACGGTAAGTACGCCCTGCGTAGCAGTACTTCTTATTTAGCTGACGACTTGGTAGGTACGAGTACGATTAACCTGGCTCAGTTGCGCGCTACCTATCGACCAGGCTACAAATGGGATGTAGTAGGCGAAGCGCGTTGGATTGGTCAACCTTCCGCCGGATACAGCGAAACAGGCTTTGTCTTAGAAGCAGGCTACTACCTCACACCCAATCTGCGCTTGGCTGGTGGTTATGTGTTTGGAAATGTTGATGACGATGGTTTTAGCGGCTCGCGTTCCTCTAGCGGCCCTTATTTAGGTTTAACAGTCAAGCTCAACGAATTGTTTGATGGCTTTGGCTTGCAAAAAGTCGCGCCTCCCCAGCAACAAGAATCTCAAACTATATCTCTTGCTCAAAGACTTACCCAAGCTGATAATGCGAAGCCCTGCGTGCGCGCTTGCGCTATCGCGTTATGGGAGCGTAACTCAGACACGGTAACTGAGGAGCTAGAATTTTCTGGCGAAGAATTAGCCTTGGACTTACAAATTAGTCAGTTGGCTGCCAAAGTCAAGCAATTACTTACTAGCTATCAAGAAGTAACTTCTTCACAGCAATTAGCTACTACACCCGATCGAGCTTTGGTTACACAAGTCCAGAGATTGGATAAACCCACACTCCCTACGCTGCTAAGAGGTGAAAAGCTATGAATAAAATTAATCATTCAATCTATTGGCTACTCATACTTACTTGTTTATCGCTTCTACCCGCTCGTCCTCTAGCCGCTCAAGAAACTTTGCCAATGCGGGTAGTTGTTAATAGTGATCGCGATGGCGTAATTGTTGCCGATAACTTTCTCACCCTGCGAGAAGCTATGGAAATAGTTAATGGCACTTTACCCCAAAGTCAGCTAAGTGCGGCAGAAAAACAACTTGTTAAACCTTTAAAAACTCAAGCAATACCGCGTATTGAATTTAATTTACCACCAGGAAAAACTACTATTCGGCTAGTTAGTATTCTTCCACCCTTAATCCGCCCAGTTATATTAGATGGCACAACTCAAGCTGGCTATCAAGTTAAGTCCAGCGACATTAAAAAGCGTGTATCTACACGATTATCTCGACCGGTTGTAGCGATCGCTCCACAGGAAAATATAGAGATATTTCGCGGACTTACAGTAGCTGCTAATAATGTTACTATCCAGGGTTTGAGCCTTTACGGATTTACAGCTAAACCCCGCGCTACGCTCTCTACTCCTCCGGCGGATATTTTTATTGCCGATAGTTTAACGGTGAGCGAAACAAGCATTGAGCAACATTTGTATTTAACCAATAAAACATCGTCCCAGCCACCGCAAAGAGTAGTAATTATAGATAACTGGTTAGGCAATTCTCCCAGTCGCGATCGCCCTCGTTCGGCTTTTGGCGTTTCTGTATTCAATTCTTTAGGGACGACAATTCAAAATAACTTAATTACTAATCACGACGGTAGCGGCATTATTACCGGGAAGCAAGCCACCAATCTCCGCATCAGTCAAAATGTTATCGAGCGCAACGGTTTTGCCGGAATGCCTGACGCAATTCGTTTAGAAGGCAAGATTCAAAATACGGAAGTTGTTAGTAATTTAATTGAAAACAATGCTGGAAGCGGAATATTTTTATTTAAGCCTGTGGGGGCGGTACAAATAACAGACAATGCGATCGCCAATAATGGCAAACGCTACTACAGAGCGGCGATTTACTTAATGGGTAACGAGCATCAAGTTACGAGTAATCAAATCGATCGTCAAAATGGTTCGGGAGTAGTAGTTGCAGCTTATCCGCAAAGCTGTAATAACAAAATTACTAATAATCAATTTAGCAGTTTATCGGGTTTAGCAATTGATTTAGTAGCGCAATTAAATGTCAGTCCCCAAGACTACCAAAAAGGAGACGGGGCAAATCCTGTAACAGATAGTTATCAACGCCGACGCAAAACGGGCAATTTTGGCATGGATGCACCGCGTTTTTTAAGCTCGGAGTTTTTTATTATTAGTCCCACTACAGGCGTAACCTTTGATGGATTAGCTGAACCAAATTCGGAAATAGAAATTTATCGCTCTAGCCAAGACTCCGGGACGCGGGAACTAATTGGCAAACCCATCGCTACTGCAAAAGTGGATGAAAAAGGTAGATTTTCCCTCACTTTAGATTTAAAGCCTGGAGAGAGGGTAAGTGCGATCGCAACTCATCCAAAATACGGTACATCCGAACCTGCGGTAAATGCCGTAGTGCGGTTTCTGTCAACAATAAATCAAAACAAAATTTAGCTTGGCAAACAAGTAAAAACTTTTAGTTCTCAGCAATATATATTTCAGTAATTTCACTAGAGATTTTTATGAACTCCTTAAGCGTGCCACCTTCATTCAGGAAAACTACGGTTAATTTATTGTTCAAGACCGGGCAATCTAAACATTAAGTGCTTAAAAAAGTGCGATCGCATTACTTAAATATTAATTTTTTCTAACTCTGTGAGATGAAAACTAAACAACAATTACTGCATAAATATTTAGTAGCGATCGCCCAGCATTTTGATAGTCAAAGATGGGCAATTAGCAGTTTAGCTCTGTTGGTATGTACTTTAGGTTACGGAGTTCAACCCGCCCATGCTGAAGGCAGTAGAGAATTAACTAATAGCGGCGGCGATCGCCCTCACTTAGAGTTTTCTGGCAACCTTAACGCAGGTATCCCCCGTACGACAATAATTAAAGTCTTTGCTAACGTTGGTGAAACAATTAACCTTGGTTCTAGTGCTAACGGAATTGGTGCAGGAGCGATTAACTATCGCAGACCTAATGGCACGGCGGCTAGTTGTCCTACTACTACAGGTAATATAACCAGCCGCACTCAAGAAGTAGCCGGACCTCTCCCTAATGTAGGTGGTTACACTCCTTGTACAGTAACAGTGGGAGCGGGTCAAGGAGGTATTTGGGAAGTTGACTTTACTACTCCTGCAACTTTGTCTAACCCAACTCCGATCGCTGCTAATGCTAACTGGCCCGCTCAAACTATTGCTAATGGTTTTGTTACAGCATGGGATGTAACGGTTCGTAGTAGTACTGGTACTACCCTTCCCGGTCGAGCCTTCGCTAAGTATATTTCTTTGAACATGGGAGGTAATGGTAGAGCGCTTAGTTCAAAAGTTACTATTCTGACTAGAGATGGATACCAATATAGCCTTGATGCTAACGGACTAGATCCTTTTGGCTTCATCTTTTATGCTGATGACAACGGGTTTACTGACACGGCTGGTAAGAGTCTCTACCGCTCGATTCAGCTAACCGGGGCTAACCCAGGGACTTTACCTAGTGGAGTAAGACAACCAACCCCCGGCAGTGCAGACAGTATCTCTGATATTACTCACAAAATCTTTTTCAATTCTCCTGACCCATCATTGCCGTCAAGTAGTACTACACCTAGTGGTACCACCTGGCTATATTCCTTACCCACACCTCCACCAACTGCTAGCAACCTTCAATTTACTGGTATTGATGGTACTCCTAGTCAAGCTGGAACAAATTTAGGAGGTAACTTTACATTTAACCCCTCAAGCATTGGACCCTACCGCTTGATCATTGATATCAATCAAGATAATATTCTGGGCAATGGTAATGACAGGGTTTTACTTGGTGAGGCCATTATAGGTACAAATAGTGTATTTTGGGATGGTAAGGACGGCAGTGGTGCGATCGTTCCATCTGGTAATAGTACTTATAGAACTACAATTACATTTTACGCTGGTGAAGTTCACTTCCCGCTTATAGATGCGGAATCAAACCCCACAGGTATTATCATCGAGCGGTTAAATAACCCCGTACCCGCAAGTAGTCCTACCCCTAATCCTTTCACAGTATATTTTGACGATCGCGCTGTAAATCCGTCTCTTTCGGGAACACCACTTACCAATGCACTTAGCCCCCTTAATGGTCTTGGTGGAGTGACTGATTCAACAGGCGCTCACGACTACACGACTAACTTCGGAAACATTCGCGGTATTGATACGTGGGCTTACTATCCATCAACAGCAGTTGAGTTAGCTGGAGGTGTAACAGTGGCAGAAGCTGACTTCTCTATTACAAAAACTCATAGCCCCGCTCAAATCAGCCCCGGCGCACCACTTACTTACACAATTAGAGTGACTAACAACAGTACAACTATTTATGGTAGTTCAGCCGTAGTCACAGACACGTTGAATTCATCGGTTACTGGTGCTACATGGACTTGTGCAATTACTACTCAAGGAACTGGTGCTGGTTCTAGTAGCTGCGCCAATCCTAGTGGTACGGGCAATATCAGCAGTGCTGTTTCCCTACGACCGGGTGGAGTTGCAACTTTTACTATCAATGCCACTCTTGATGCTAATTTTACAGCTAGCACCCTTAGTAACACAGCCACAGTTAGCCGTTCTTTTGATGCTGCTGACCCTAATTTGGCAAATAATACTGCTACGGATACTACTACTGTTATACCTAGTGCTGACCTTTCCCTAACCAAAACCACCAGCAATTCTACTCCAAATGTAAATGACAGTATTACCTACACTGTCACGCTGACCAATGGTGGTCTCGGTAACGCCACAAACGTACAAGTTCGCGATCAATTACCTGCTGGAATCACATTCAGTTCCGCAACCACCAGTACAGGCACTACCTACAATAGCGGTACTGGCATTTGGAGCGTGCCGAGTATAGCCAGTGGCACAAGTGTAACCCTACAGGTTACTGGAACAGTTAATATTGGTAGCGTAATTACCAACACGGCTGAAGTTACCGCTTCAGACCAGTTCGATCCAGATTCAACGCCGAACAATAACATTGCTACTGAAGATGATCGGGCGAGCGTAACTGTAACGCCATTAGTTACCGATTTATCAATAACTAAAACGGACTCTCCCGATCCAGTTATTGCGGGTGCTAATCTAACTTATGCGATCGCTGTTACTAATAGTGGCCCGACTACCGCAACTAATGTGACAATGAGCGATCCATTACCTAGCGGTACAACGTTCCAATCAATTACCGCACCTCCAGGCTGGACTTGCACTACACCCGCCGTTGGCACTAATGGCACAGTAAGCTGTACAACTAACTCTCTTGTCATAGGTTCAGTAAACTTTTCCCTTGTAGTTAGAGTGGCCCCGGACGTAGCCAATAACTCTAGTATAAGTAATACTGCTTCCGTATCTTCCACAACTTCGGATACGAATACAGCTAATAACTCTAGCACTCAAGCTACAACGGTGAGGCAGTCGGCAGATTTAAGACTAATAAAAGCATCAACTCCCGCAAGTCCGGCGGTAGGAAGCAATTTTAATTATACGATCACTGTAACTAACGATGGTTCTAGCACCGCTACCAACGTCCAAGTTACCGACCAACTCCCACCAACAACACAAGTAGGAGTTACTACCGGAGGAATTACTACTACTCAAGGCACAACTACCTACAATGCTGCTACCCCTAATATAGTATGGAATGTTGGGACGCTTGCTCCTAATGCCAGTGCAACCTTAACCATTCCTGCTACAAGGGTAACAGCCGATAATACAGTCAACACTGCGGAAGTAACATTTTCAGATCAACTCGATCCAGACTCAGTTCCTGGCAATGGGATAGTTGGCGAGGACGATCGCGATAGCGTCACCGTACCCAATCAATCGGTAGACTTGGCCGTAGCCAAAACAGTCAACAATGCTACGCCCAACGTAGGCGATAATGTCACCTTTACGATTACTGTCAATAATCCTAGCACTACCATTACAGCGACAAATGTTGGCTTGTCCGATCTCTTACCTCCAGGGTTAACTTATCAGTCCAACACCGCATCTACAGGTATATACAATAGTGGAACTGGGGTTTGGAGCATTCCCATCCTCAGCCCTGGAACTACAGCTACATTAACAGTTACAGCAACAGTAGCTACCTCTGGTGCGAAAACCAATACCGCCCAATTAAGTGCCTTAGACCAATCCGATCCAAATTCAAGTAACAATACAAGTAGCGCGATCGTTACTCCTAACTCAGTTCCTCCAAACCTGCTATTAGTTAAACGCATTACAGCCATTAACGGTGTAAATGTGACTGGTTTCCAAGATGGAGTGAATACTTCCGGCAATCCAAATAATGTGGGAATTAAAGCCCCAGATGATAATGATACTTTGTGGCCTGCGCCTAATACTACTTCTTTACGCGGTGCAATCCATAGTAGTACGATCGCCCCAACGATTCGTTTTAAACCTGGCGATGAAGTAGAATATACAATCTATTTCCTTAATAATGGTGCAGCCCAGGCAAGTAATGTTAGTATTTGCGACTTTGTACCAGCAAACCAAACTTATGTAAGTACAGGCTATAACAGTTTATCTATTAGTACTGATGCTGGAGGACTAGCTGGTTCAAATTATGGGATTGCGATCTTGAGTGCGAATGGTGCTACACCAGTAAAAGCAACTAACGCCTTAGATGGCGATCGCGGTCAATTTTACACTTCTGGCTTTCCGAATTCTTGTACGGGGACAAATAGCGGTAGAGGTGCGGTAGTAGTCAATATAGGCAATGTTCCCAATGCTACAGGTTCTGGTGCGCCAGCCAATTCCTACGGCTTTATCCGTTTCAAAGCCAAAATTAATTAGTTAGTTGTTTGTTACTCCTGTCATGATTAAAAAGTCTTATGGTGGAACTAGAATTTAGCTGATTATTCCTCATCTTTTACTATGCCGCATTCTTATTTTGATTCGGAAACTAACAGCCACAAGTCTTTTGAGTTACCCGGCGCAAAACCTCACTATAACCCCGATCGCCCTGGGCAAGTTGAGCATATTTTTTTAGACCTGAATTTAGATATCCCAAACCAAAGCTATACGGGGATTTGCAATATTGCCCTTAAACCCATAACGACGGGGATTAATCGTTTGTCTTTAGATGCGGTTAACCTAAATATTCAGTCGGTGGAAATAGATGGGACACCGCAAAGCTTTGATTACGATGATGCTAAGTTAGATATTCGCTTAGATCCAGCTACCGAAGCAGGGAAAGTAATAAAAATTGCGATCGCTTATTTTGTAGAAAAGCCCCAACGCGGACTTTACTTTATTACTCCTGACGACCATTACCCCCACAAACCAACCCAGGTTTGGACGCAAGGAGAAGATGAAGATTCGCGGTTTTGGTTTCCTTGCTTCGACTACCCCGGACAACTAGCAACTTCAGAAATTAGAGTTAGAGTCCCTAATTCTATGAAAGCGATTTCTAACGGGCGCTTGGTTGAAGTTCAAGAAGACGGCGAATTTAAAATTTATCACTGGTTGCAAGAAGAAGTACATCCTACTTATTTAATGACTTTGGCGGTAGGAGATTTTGCCGAAATTGAAGACAAATGGCATGATAAACCCGTCACTTACTACGTTGAAAAAGGTAGAGAAGAAGACGCACGGCGCAGCATGGGTAAAACTCCCCGGATGATAGAGTTTTTTAGCGAAAAGTATGGCTACTCTTACCCTTTCCCCAAATACGCCCAAGTCTGCGTCGATGATTTTATTTTTGGCGGGATGGAAAATACTTCTACAACGTTGCTAACCGATCGCTGTTTGCTAGATGAAAGAGCAGCTTTAGACAATCGTAATACGGAAAGCTTAGTTGCTCACGAACTTGCCCATCAATGGTTTGGTGACTTGGTAGTTATTAAACATTGGTCGCACGCTTGGATTAAAGAAGGGATGGCTTCGTATTCTGAAGTGATGTGGACGCAGGAAGAATACGGAAACCAAGAAGCCGCTTATTACAGATTACTCGAAGCGCGTAACTATTTAGCCGAAGATAGCAGCCGCTACCGTCGCCCAATTGTTACCCATATTTACCGCGAAGCGATTGAACTATACGATCGCCATCTTTATGAAAAAGGTTCTTGCGTATACCATATGATTCGCGCCGAATTGGGCGACGAGTTATTTTGGCAAGCAATTCATACTTTTGTACGAGACAATGCCCACAAAACTGTAGAAACTATCGACTTATTACGCGCCATTGAAAAAGCTTCTGGGCGCAACTTGCTGTTTTTATTCGATCAATACGTTTATCGCGGCGGACATCCCGATTTTAAAGTTGCTTACTCTTGGGATGGTGACAGCAAACTCGCCAAAGTTACCGTTACTCAAACCCAAGTTAAAGAAGGTAGCAATACGGACTTATTCGATTTAAAAATTGCGATCGCTTTTGGTTATAGCAAAGACGAGTTTAAAACCTTCCCCGTGCGAATTTTCGAGCGAGAACAAAGTTTTTACTTCCCCTTAGCCGAAAAGCCCAAGTTTATTAGCTTTGATGCGGGAAATAATTACTTAAAAACTGTAACTTTAGAGTACGCTATGCCCGAATTACAAGCACAGTTACAATTTGACCCCGACCCCGTTTCGCGGATTTATGCGGCAAAAGCGATCGCCACTAAAGGCGGATTAGAAGCAGTTAAGGCGCTCTCTAATTCTTTAAAGAACGATAAGTTTTGGGGCGTACAGGTTGAAGTTGCTAAATGTTTAGCAGAGGTTAAACTAGACCAAGCTTTCGATGGGTTGGTGCAAAGTTTGCAAGATGAAAATGCTTTAGTCCGACGGGCGGTAATTGAAGCACTGGCGCAAATAAAAACTAAAGCTAGTTACAAAGCTATTAAACCCTTTGTGAAAGACGGAGATCCTAGCTACTACGTGGAAGCGGCGGCGGCGAGGGCAATTGGGGCGATCGCATCGACGAATTTAGAGAAGGAGTCTAAAGAGAAAAAAGCAATTAAGCTACTTAATAATGTTTTAGAACAAAAAGCAGGCTGGAACGAGGTTGTGCGATCGGGCGCAATTGCTGGATTAAGTCAGTTAAAAACTTCCTCCGAAGCCCTCGATATTATCTTGCAATACACTAAAGCGGGAGTACCTCAAGCCCTGCGTTTGGCGGCTATTCGAGCATTAGGCAGTATTTCGGCGGGTCAAACTCCGGTGAATGTAGAACGAATATTAGAACGCTTAGACGGGCTATCGCAAGAGACGTTTTTCTTAACCCAAGTTTCGGTAGTTGTGGCTTTAGGACAAATGGAAACCATCAAAGCGGTGGCGATTTTGAACGCTTTAGCTAATCAAACCCCCGATGGGAGAGTGCGGCGCATGGCGGAGGAAGCAGTGCAACAAGTACAAGCAAAATCTGGTTCAGTGCAAGCAACAAAACAATTGCGGGAAGAACTCGATCAGCTAAAAAAAGACAATCAGCAACTCTTAAGCCGTTTAGAAACCTTGGAGGCTAAATCAGTTAGTAGTTAGGCGTATATGCGATCGCACATTTGCGCGATCGCGCCAAATTTCCAATAGTTCGAGGAAATTATGGCGCTAGTTGAATACTAAAGTATCAAAAAGTTGCGAAGCCCGTAACTAGGTGCTTGCGCGATCGCATTACCCCAACCAAGTTTCCAAATCCTCAATCCTTGTAAAATCCAACAGAGCCTCACCCAAACCCTCCAACTCCTCAAGACTCAAAGCGTTCACCTTTGCAGTTAACGAAGGTGATAAGATACCTAGTTTTCGAGTAAGTTGCTTGAAAACTAAGGCTCTCTCTCCAACGGTGCGACCCTGCTCAAGCCCTTCCGCTCGACCTTCGCCTAAAATAAATTGATACATCGTAGACTCGCGCATTACTGGACTCCTGATTAATTGTCGGATTGTCTGTTGCTCTAATTCTAATCCTGCTAATATACTTGTCGCTGCTATCAAATTGCTTTGTTCTCTGGGGTCGGTAATCTGTTCTAGCTCCTGCACCACTTGCGCTAACAAGCTTGCTTTCTCTGGTGCGCGACTTAGTACAGCGTAGGGTAACAATCCTGGACTACTCAAAACACCTCTACTGGTTCTTCCCATAAGCGAATGATGCGAAACTGGTGAGTCATTACAGGAGTTTGATAGCTCGTTTGTCTAACTAAATCCGAACTTGTCCTCTTGAGGTAAATTACTACTTGTTGAATAGTTTGATCTGGAAACTTACGTTTTAAACGCAGATAATAATCTGCCATCCGAAAGGGCATTGTTTCATCACTGGCGGTTTGAAACTCCGTATGCAGAATGACATCGGTTGATTGCAATAGCATTACTGAATCGGCGCGAATTGGTTCTACGTTGAGTTCGGTGGGATTGATGGTAGTTAGAGTCATAGATTCACCTAACAACCAAGCTGCGAAATCTGTAGAATATTGTTCGATGAGAAATTTTGAAATGTTGTCAATCACGGATAGAGCATTGAGGGAATAAGCAGGACTACTTTATCTTTCCATAGGCGGCGGAATTAACATCGGCTTGGAAATAGTTAGGTGCGTTGCTAGAAGCAAATTCACTGTTATTTAGGGGAGTTGAGTCAATCAAACTCTTACAGAAGTCTAAAATTTTCTTCTTCAGTCGGTTTCAGCCGCCTTTAGCTATAAGCA
>JAPJOW010000298.1:3198-4384 GCA_030826005.1 Aliterella sp. RAGGC_92 | reverse complement strand
CCAAGCGTTCTTGCGGATATTTTGGATCGAGGGGTAAATAAGCGCCGCCGACTTTGAGAATTGCCAAAAGCCCTACAATCATCTCTACCGAGCGTTCGACGCAGATACCGACAACAACCTCCGGCTTGACTCCTAGAGTTTGCAAATAATGAGCTAACTGATTAGCTCGATCGTTTAACTGACGATAAGTAAGTTTTTGTTGCCCAAATGCCAAAGCCACAGTATCCGGCGTAAGTTCTACTTGTTGCTCAAATAGTTGATGGATGCAAACGTGGGGATAATCTTGGTGCGTATTATTCCACTCCACAAGCATTTGATGCTGTTCGGCGGCACTTAGTAAAGGCAATTGAGCAATAGAGCGATCGCTATTAGCAACAATACCCGCAAGTAAAGTTTCCAATTGTCCCAACATTCGTGCGATCGCATCTGCATCAAATAAATCTGTGTTGTACTCTATAGTTGCAACTAATTCTTGTCCTTGCTCGTGCATAAATAGAGTCAGATCGAACTTAGAGGTGTTGGTGTAACCCTCTTGCCAATCAATAGATATTTCCGCCAATTCTGGCACTAAAATCGGCATATTTTGCAACACAAACATCACCTGAAACAACGGATTGTAGCTAAGGCTGCGTTCTGGTTGTAACTTGTGGACTAATTGCTCGAAAGGTAAGTCTTGATGCTCGTAGGCAGCTAAAGCGGTAGATTTTACTTGTGCCAGTAGTTGTTTAAAACTCAGTTCATGACTCAATTGGCTGCGTAAAACCAACACATTAACAAAGCAGCCAATTAACGACTCTATTTCCTTCAAGTTGCGATTGGCAACGGGAGAACCTACCAAAATATCTGTTTGTCCTGTATAGCGATAGAGCAACGTTTTGAAGGCTGCCAGCAGCGTCATATACAAAGTTGCGCCTTCTTGCTGGCTGAGGTGTTTGAGAGCTTGGGTAAGGTCTTTTGGTATAGTTAAACTGAGGCGATCGCCGCAAAAAGTTGGTACTGGAGGACGCGATCGCATGGGTAAATTCAATACAGGTAAATTCCCGCCTAATTGCTGCCGCCAGTATGCTATTAGCTTGCTATCGGTTTGTAAGTATTGCTGCCAATAAACAAAATCGACGTACTGTAAAGGCACTTCTGGCGCAGGTGTTAACCCACCATAACGTTCTATCAATTCTCGGATTAATAT
>JAPJOW010000298.1:0-3098 GCA_030826005.1 Aliterella sp. RAGGC_92 | reverse complement strand
GTTCTTTATC
The DNA here is from genome assembly GCA_030826005.1 of Aliterella sp. RAGGC_92. Lineage (GTDB taxonomy): Bacteria > Cyanobacteriota > Cyanobacteriia > Cyanobacteriales > Chroococcidiopsidaceae > Aliterella. The sequence goes on along the minus strand of JAPJOW010000298.1, from coordinate 3,088 downwards.
AGACAATTCCCGCAAGTCTACAACGGGCAGATCGATAGTTGCAGTAGGATTAATAACTTGCATCGGGCGATCGCCTACTACTGTAAAATTGGTTCTTAAGACTGCGTGACAGCTAATAATTGCATTTAAGCTTTGTTCCAGTAATTCAACCTTTAGCCGTCCTTTTAAATCCACAACTAGGGGAATGTTGTAAGCAGAACTATCCGCCGCTAATTGATGAACAAACCAAACTTGTTGTTGTGCAAAGGATAAAGGATGAAACTGAGTATCGGTGGCGATCGCAGTTATATTCAAAGCAGTCTCGACGGTGAGATGAGATAGCTTTACTGCAAGTTGGGCGATCGCATTCTCAAATAAGTCTGCAACAGCTACCGTAATTTCTAAGTCATGCTCGATTTGATTTTTTAACTCAAATACTTTTAAAGAATCAAGTCCTAATCTATTTAAAGGTTGCTCTCGATCGATTGCTGTAGGTAAAACTCCTAGTACCCGTGCGACTTGGGAAATTAAATAGGATGCTAATAGGGGTTGGCGTTCAGCCTCAGTTAGGGGTAGCAAGCGATCGCGCTTTAAACTACTTTCTTCGCTAACAACAATATTTTCTTGAATACTACTATGTAATATTTCTAGTTGCCCATTATGAAAATCTGTCCGAGTTGCGCGGCGCTGAATTTTGCCACTAGAGGTTTTGGGGATAGTTCCCCCTTTAATTAGCACTACGGCATAAACTTGAATTTCATGGTCGGCGGCTACAGATTGACGAATGGCATTTGCAACTTCATCAAAATTTGGTTTGGCACGAAATTCTAATTCTTGGACTACTACTAAACGTTCTTCGCCATTACTTTCAATCGTAAAGGCGGCATTACTTCCAAAACGTAAAGCCTCATGACTGCGTTCGGCAGTTAATTCTATATCTTGCGGGTAAAGGTTGCGACCGCGAATAATAATTAAATCCTTGACTCTACCTGTAACAAATAATTGGCGATCGTCCAAAAACCCTAAGTCTCCAGTCCGCAAAAAACCACCTTCCCCCGTATCTGATAGACAAGCATGGAAAGTTTCTGCGGTTTCTGTAGGACGCTGCCAGTAACCTTTCCCTACACTAGAACCTGATACCCAAATCTCGCCTACTTCCCCCGCTTGGCAACGAGTTAAAGTCTCAGGATTGGCAATAATTATCTGTTGTTCTGGGATGCTTTGCCCGCAACTTACAAATTTATTGCATTCATCTTGAGCGGCAATTATTTGATTAACTTCTAAAGCTGCTTTTTGAACTGTTTTAACAACCGGGAGCGCTGATTTTTGACCGCCACTAACTATTAGCGTTGCTTCTGCCATCCCGTAACAAGGATAAAACGCTTCCGGGCGAAAGCCACAATCGGCAAAAGCTGTAGCAAAACGTTCTAAAGTGTCGCTGCGGATTGGTTCAGCACCATTAAAAGCAACGCTCCAACTACTTAAATCTAAGGTTTGTTTTTGTTCTGGGGTAATTTTTTGCGTGCATAACTCGTAGGCAAAGTTAGGAGCGCCGCTTGTAGTCCCTTTGTACTGCGAAATAGCTTGCAACCAGCGATAAGGGCGTTGTAAAAAAGAGGCTGGCGGCATGAGAATACACGGAAAACCGCCATATACAGGCTGCAATATGCCGCCAATTAAGCCCATATCGTGATAAGTCGGCAGCCATGAAATAAACCTACTCGCGGCGGAATGTTCCATTACTTGGTAAGTTGCCGCCGCATTGTGTAGCAAGTTGTCATGAGTTAGCATCACTCCTTTGGGCGTACCTGTAGAACCAGAGGTATATTGCAAAAACGCTAAGGTATTGGTGTCTATGCAAGGCTGTTGCCAAGCATCTTCTATACCCGGTTCTAAGTTGTCCGTAGTTAGCCACTCCAAGGAATCTGAATCTATGAGCAACTGGACTGTAGAACAAATAGCCGTTGTTGTTAAGGCAATCTGCGCCTGAGCATCGGCAACAATTGCTTTAATTCTGGGCGTGTTGCGTTGATTGCGAGGTGGGTAAGCGGGTACGGCGACGACTCCCGCATACAAACAGCCAAAAAATGCTGCCAAATAATCTAAACCTGGTGGATATAGCAATAATGCGCGTAGGCGCAGCCCGTCGTAGACATCGCCTGTTGCTCCTTTTGCCTGCAATTGAGATGCGATCGCCCGCGCCTGTTTATCTAACTGTTGGTAAGTCAGCGTTGCTTTTACGTTCTCGCCATCAAGCAAAAATGTAAAAGCCTGTACATCCGATTGAGTAACGCTTCTATGGCGCAGAAGTTCTACAAAGGTTGAAAAACGATCGGCGATTTTTTTGCCGCAATTATCAAACATTTTAATGCACCCTTAAAAATCTTTAGTGGGACAAAGTTTTGTCCGTTCTCCTCAGCAATGGGCTAAATGACTTCGCACGCGATCGCATCTAGTTCGCCCTCTTAGTCAGAAATCATTATTTCAGCTTTTGTTGATAGTCTTTCTCAATTACACAAAATTACTTTAGTGGTTTAATCGTATTTAGCTTCTGTATGTTTACAAAAATTTGCAATAAAGTAAAGCCCTTAAATTTTCTACTTGCTTATCTCTTTAGATAGATGCAGGTGCTTTTGCACCTTGATGAACGTTGTTTTAGATAAATTTTGAATTTTACGCAATTGCAACTTAAACCCTAAAACTGTTTAACAGCAAGAGTTTACCCGACCATTTATTTCGATTTTTTAGAAAAATTTTAAATTTATTCTCGCTCAACTACTTTTAAAAATGCAAATAGTTTGCAATAATCTCCTTTGACCGTAATAAGTATTATTTGCAATAAGCTTCGAGTCTACTAGCCTAAGTAGTGCCAAGAATATTCAATAAGTACCGATTGACTACGGCTAACAAAGGGCAATTAAGTTTGGGGTTTAAAAGTGGAGCTACAGAAGTTACTTCAGGTGCTATTGGTTTCAGGTTTGGCTGGGTTATTGGCGATTGATTGCGCCCTTGCTGAGGAGGTAAAAATAAAGCGAGTGCAGGGAAAAGCGATCACAATTCCTACTCAGTTAGCCCAAACACCAGCAGTAGTAGAAATTACTGGAGTTGA
>JAPJOW010000297.1:2977-4407 GCA_030826005.1 Aliterella sp. RAGGC_92 | reverse complement strand
TAATTTATATTATCGTCATGCTATTTTATAGCTGGATACTTACGCTTGTGGCTTTAGCGACCGTACCATTATTTGCCGTCCTTACTTTAGTTGCAGCACCCATAATTAGACAGCAATCGCGTACCAAAGCCGAACGCAACGCTCAAACTCAATCTTATTTAGTTGAAGTAGTTTCTGGCATTCAAACTGTTAAAGCTCAACATATTGAATTGCGATCGAGATGGCAGTGGCAAGAACATTATGCACGTTATGTAAGTGCGGGATTTAAAAATGTTTTAACTTCCACAACTGCAAGTTCAATTAGTGGATTTTTAAATAAGTTATCGGGCTTGTTGCTACTATGAGTTGGAGCTTACTAAGTTTTAGAAAATCAACTAACTCTCGGACAATTAATTGCTTTTAGAATTATTGCAGGTTACACAACAAGTCCTTTATTAAGGCTGATTCAACTGTGGCAAAACTTTCAAGAAACTGCTTTATCCCTAGAAAGAATTAGCGATATTCTCGATACGCCTACAGAAATCGAACAAGCAGGCAAAAATAATATCCCTATGCCAGAAATTAGCGGCGCAGTAAAGTATGAAAATGTATCCTTTCGTTTTGCAGACAGTGGAGAAAAGCAACTTAAAAATATTAATCTAGAAGTTTCCCCGGTACATTTGTAGGTGTAGTGGGTTCTAGTGGTGCAGGAAAAAGTACATTAACAAAAATTTTACCGCGTTTGTACGAGCTAAATAGTGGCAGAATCTCAATCGATGGCTACGATATTAGCAAAGTAGAACTTTATTCCTTACGCAGTCAAATTGGGGTAGTATTGCAAGATACTTTACTCTTTGACGGTACGGTACAAGAAAATATTGCTTTAACAAATCCCGATGCTAATTCCGAAGACATTGTGGAAGCTGCAAAAATAGCTTTTGCTCATGACTTTATTATGTCTTTGCCTCAAGGTTATAACACTAAAGTAGGCGAACGAGGTGCAGCATTATCCGGGGGACAAAGACTGCGAATTGCGATCGCAAGAACCGTATTACAAAACCCTAAACTATTGATATTAGATGAAGCTACCAGTGCTTTAGACTATCACACCGAGCGCTCGGTCTGTCTTAATTTAGCTGCCGCCTTTAAGGGCAAAACCGTATTTTTTATTACCCATCGCTTGGCAACAATTCGCAATGCCGATGCCATTGTGATGATGGATGCGGGTACGGTAGCTGAAGAAGGAACGCACGAGCAATTAATGGCGATGAAAGGGCGCTATTACTGCTTATACCAACAACAAGAAGCAAGTAACAATTAACTATCTATTTTTCATCAAGGCTAATAAATATGAGTGCTAATAACAGCAATAAATTTAATCGCGCCTCTAAGTCCAAAGAAACAGAAAATTTACCAATTCTCAAGTTAGTAAAACCCGCAAATAGTTCCAA
>JAPJOW010000297.1:0-2877 GCA_030826005.1 Aliterella sp. RAGGC_92 | reverse complement strand
CGCCAACTTTATCGCGGCTAATTTTATTATCCTTACTTACCGTCACCACCGGAGCGATCGCCTGGACGTGTATTGCCAAAATCGAGCAAGCTATCCCCGCAACAGGGAAGCTAGAACCAACGGGAACGGTGAAAGAAGTACAATCTCCCGTTAATGGTGTAGTCAAGGCTATATACGTCGCTGACGGGCAAAAAGTAGAAAAAGGCGATCGCTTACTTAGTTTCGATCCAACGGCGGCTAGATCCCAAAACGCAGCGCTAAAGCTAGTGCGCGAGTCATTGCTGCAAGAAAATCAATTTTATACTTCGCAAATCAATAATCGTGACGGTGTAGCGCCTTTGTATCCAGGTATACAGCCCAAAGCTGAAATTATCTCCTTAACTAAAAATCGAGCGGCATTAGTTGCCGAAAATCAACTCTATCGAGGAGAATTAGGCGATCCAAGCGTCATAAGTAGCTTGAATAGGGAACAAATCGAGCGCCTGCAATCGAGTCAAGTTGAGTTAGAATCGCGAAAAGTCGCGTCTAGGTTAGTTGTCGAGCAGTTAAAGACGCAGTTAAGTCAAACAGATATTCAACTAGGACTGCACAAAAGCAATCTAAATACCAACCGGGGAATTTTACACGATATAGCATCTTTAGCGGAAGCTGGGGCAATTTCAAAAATTCAATTTCTCAAGCAGCTACAGCAAGTACAAACCGATCTAGCGGAAGTAGAAAAAAGCATTCAAGAACAAGCAAGGCTCAAACTAGCAATTAGCGAAGCCCAGTCTAAAAGCCAAAATATCGTCGCTTTCGATCGCAAGGATTTATTAAATCAAATTGCCATAAATAACAAAAGTATCGCCGAAATTGACACTCAATTAACTAAGCTACTTGTTGAAAATAATAAGCGCCTAGCAGAAATAGACAGTCAGTTGAGCCAAGCAAATTTAACTTTGCACTATCAAGATGTTACCGCCCCAGAAAGCGGCATAGTATTCGACTTACAGGTACATAATCCAGGCTTTGTTGCTAGTATCAGTCAACCAATTCTGAAAGTAGTGCCAAAAGATGCTTTGACAGCAAAAGTATTTATTACTAATCGCGATATTGGATTTGTCAAAGCAGGAATGGATGTCGATGTCAGGATAGATTCTTTTCCCTTTAGCGAATTTGGCGATGTCAAAGGTAAATTAGTTTGGATTGGTTCAGATGTTTTACCACCAGATGACGTTTATCCTTTTTATCGCTTTCCAGCAAAAGTGCAACTAGAAAGACAATCGCTATTAGTTAACGGGCGAGAAGTAACCTTGCGATCGGGAATGGGAATAAGTACGAATATTAAAGTGCGATCGCGGACTGTAATGAGTATCTTTACCGATTTGTTTGCTAAAGAAAAAGAAAGTTTGAAGTTCGTCCGCTAATCAGCCTTTTTATCGCGCTCCCGGAGCGGGACTTGCTTGTTGAGGTGGGGCGGGGAGTTCTTGTAAAGTAGAACGAATGCGAGGCGCAGCTAACAACTTTTTCGTATCGTTAAGCAAGCGATTTCCCCACAGGTTTTGTTTGAGAAACTCCAAGTCTCCATAACGACTATCAATTTTTAAAGCCGCAACTCCCGCCGCTAAACCTTTTTGCAAGTCTCCTTGAGCGTAAAGAGCCACCGCAATAGCTAGTTGTGGTTCGGCGGCTTGCTTATCGATTTTTAGGGCATTTTGCCAAGCGGCGATCGCCCCAGGAGTATCTCCTTGCTCGTACTTAATCAACCCAATATTATTAATCGCCGGCCAAAACTTTTTATTTCCCGCCACCGCTTTATCGTACTGAGAAATCGCCTCTGGCAAGCGATTGAGCCTGTAGTAAGAATTGCCCAAATCGAACAAAGCTTCGGGATCGTTGGGTTTAAGCTTTAGTCCAGCGATGATATTATCCACCGCCGCTTGGTATTGTTCTTGACCAAAATTTGCCGAACCCAAAGCAAACAAAATTGCTGGATTTTTGGGATCTAAAGACCTGGCTTGTTGTAGAGGGGCGATCGCTTCTTTGAACTTATTTGTTTGCAAATACAACCCCCCCAATAGCAGCCAGGATTGGTAACTTTTGGGTGCGAGTTGAGTTGCTAATCTGGCGCGTGGTAAGGCGAGTTCGTATTGTTGAAACTGCGCTAACTGCGCTGCTTCTTGCGCTAAACCCAAGCCTTGCTTTTCTAGTTCTACGTTATTAAGCTGCACGGTATAGGGAACAAGTGCTTGCCCTTGGACGGGTAAACTTACTCCCCACGAGCCACAAATAACCAGTAATGATAGCCAATAATTCCGATTCGGCACAAACACGCCTCAACCAATAGATAAATATTTCGATCGCTACAAAAATTATGACATTAAAGCCTCGATCGTTATAAGGGTAGCATATCAACTCCTAGTGCCTCGTCTTGCTAGGCGCAAGCTACTGCGAACTGCCATTACTTATGGCTCTAATCAAACTTGCTAAAGCTCGGTTGTAGTTTAAAATTGCCGTTACTCGATTACCTTCAGCTTGAGTCAAATTATCCTCCGCATCAATTACCTCGGTTTGGATACCAACTCCTGCTTGAAAGCGCAATCTTGCTAGGCGCAAAGCTTCTCTTGCTTGCTCCAAACCAACGGAAGCTGTTTGAATATTTGCTAAATTTGATTGCAAATTACTATAAGCTTCTTCTACTTCAAACCTAACTTGGTTGCGAGCATCGGCAAAATTTGTTTCAGCGATCGCAATATTTGCGGATTGCGCTCTTGCGCTAGCTCTAGCGGCACCGCCATCATACAGATTCCAGTTTAGATTGGCACCTAAAGAATAATTGTCACCAAAGCTTTGATCATCATTAAAAGTATCGGTGATGCTGTAATTACTACTAACTGC
>JAPJOW010000030.1 GCA_030826005.1 Aliterella sp. RAGGC_92 | reverse complement strand
ATATATATATTAGTAAAATTCAATTATTCTTTTTGAAAAAAGTTCCGAAAGTCTTCGTCATTTTGGCTTAATTTTGCCCACTCTATACCTAAAGCTGTAAATTTTGTAACTAAAAGTTCGCAAGCCGGGCGTTCGGTAGCATAATGTCCAGCATCAATCAAAACTAAGTTGCGATCGCGGCTTTCTTGAAATTGATGAAATTTGCAGTCTGAGGTTAAGTATACTTGCGCTCCGGTCAATACTACTTTTGAAATATAACTAGCGCCGCTTCCGCCCAAAACCGCCACTTTGTGGATAGTTTGTTCTAAGTTGACCGTAGGAGAAAAAATTAAGTCTGGGGGGTGTAAAAGAGTTTGAATTTGTCCGAGTAACTCTTGTAAAGTTAAAGCCGGATTTAGTTCTCCCACCCGACCGTAGCCTAAATTAGCTTGAGTTGGTACTATAGACGTTACTTGGTTCAACTTCAATAATTTTGCCAGTACATCCGCCGTCCCGTCCTGCACTTGGTCAAAATTAGTATGCGCCGTGTAAATGCCAATTTGATGGCTAAAAGCTAACCGAATAACCTCTGCTAAAGGATCGCCAGTTTGTAAAGACTTAAGCGGATTAAAAATTAGGGGGTGGTGGGCAAAAATGAGATTAACTCCCGCACCTGCTTTTTGGAGAGCGATCGCTTCTTCCATGACTGCTAAAGTAGGTGTCAAGCATACTAATACTCGTGCAGACTTATTTAGTATCCCTGGCTCAACTTGCCAGCCACAATTGTCCCAGCTTTCCTGCCAAGCTGGATTTGCCCAAGTTTCAAACCATGCGATTAAATCCGCAACAATCATATACTGAACTCATAAATTTGAGTTTTGAGTAACCCAGTAGTTCAAGCTACACTATCACTAATGATAATTCCAGAAAATAGCAAAAATTTTCTTCTTTTATGATTAATGTATATACCTTTACCAGGTTTACAGCATAGCTCGATTGGCAACTCGCTTATTTATACAAAGTTTTCTACGCAACGGACAAAAATTTCTACTCCCATCATGAGCGCCGTTTCATCAAAATCAAAACGGGGATGGTGATGGGGATAAGCTAAATCTTTGTTGATATTGGCAGAACCCAAAAAGAAATAACAACCGGGGACTTGTTGCAAGAAAAATGACATATCTTCGCCGCCCATAGTTTGGCATTCTGGCACGATTCCGATAGGAGTTTCCACAACTGCCATAGCTTGCTGACGCACTAATTGAGCTATTTCGGCATTATTAATTACTGGCGGATAAAGCTGCCAATATTCTAAGTCGTACTTAGCGCCATAACTACTGCATATTCCAGCAATAATTTGTTCGATTCTTTGTTGAATAAATCCAGCAAATTTTGGCTGGAAATAACGTACTGTGCCGTTTAGCTGGGCAGTATCGGCAATAATATTTAATGCCGTACCCGCATGAAATTCGCCGACGGTGACTACGGCGGATTCTATCGGATCGATATTTCGCGCCACAATCGTCTGCAAGGCGCTGACAATTTGCGCTGCAACTACTATAGAATCTACAGTTTGGTGGGGCATTGCACCATGACCGCCTTTGCCCAAAATTTGCGCCCGAAAACACTCCACTGCCGCCATTAAAGCACCTTCGCGCACTCCTACCGTACCGAGGGGTAAATTATTCCACAAGTGCAAACCAATAATTGCATCTACCTCAGGATTAGCTAACACCCCCGCAGCAATCATTGGTTTAGCGCCGCCTGGGGCTTCTTCTGCGGGCTGAAAGATGATTTTGACAATTCCTGTAAAGTCGTCGCGGTGCTGGGCTAAATAGTACGCTGTAGCAAGAGCGATCGCCGTATGTCCGTCATGTCCGCAGGCGTGCATTACGCCATCGTGTTTCGAGCAATAATCTACTTCATTTTGCTCTTGAATTGGCAAGGCATCCATATCTGCCCGAATTGCTAATACTTTGCCTGGTTTGTTGCTGGCGATCGCTGCAACTATCCCCGTGTGGGCGATTCCTGTTTGATGCTCGATTCCCCATTCTTGGAGTTTTTGGGCAATAAATTGCGCTGTTATTTGTTCTTTAAAGCCTAATTCTGGGTATTGGTGAAGTTGTCGCCGCCACTGCACGATTTGCGGCTGTAATGCTCTGATTTCCGCTCTGATGCTCGATAAATTAATATTTTGGGGACTTATAGAAGTAGCAACCATGTTTTAAATAGAAGTTTAACTAAATTTTAGAGCCAACTATTGTTCGTTTGCTTTACCTATGATGTCGCGATTATTTAAAATTGATAGGAGATACCAGGGGCATTAATGTTTCTAAGTCTAAGTTTGCCGCTACTTGAGCTAATCTATCTAAGTCTGTAGGATTTTCTAAGTAAGGCAAGCAGCCGAGTACAGGCATATTAGTTAGCGATTGAATAACTTGTTGGGGTGCTAAATCGTTAATTTGTTCGCGATTGAGGGGTTGCACGCAGTTGAGAACAATTCCTTTGAGTTGTACGCCCGTTAACCTAGCTAAAGCGACATTAGCCACCGCTTGAGAAATTGCCCCTAATTTTACTTGAACTACCAAAACTGTAGGTAAACGCCATTCGGCGGCTAAGTCCGCTACGGTAAACTCGTTAGTTACTGGCGATCCTAATCCTCCTAATGCTTCTACTAGCACCAAATCTCGCGCTGACTTCAACTTTTCTAGCTTTTGCCAGACTAAACCCAAATCTACAGTCCGCCCTTCCTTGGCGGCGGCGATCGGTGGCGCTAAAGGTGCAGCGAAATATAAGGGGTTAAGTTCGTCGATTGATTGGTTGAGGGCAAACAATTGCGCGTAGAGTTCGCGATCGCCAATTCCGGCTTGAATTGGCTTCATAATCCCTAGTTTTAGCGCTACAAACTTTTGCCAATAAGCGGCGAGGGCGCAAGTTAAAACAGTTTTACCTGTTTCTGTATCTGTACCTGTAATTAGTAATGCGTTCAAAATATTTTCTTAATTAGATGTAGGAGGTTCGGAAATTAGGGGCGACGGAAAAGTTTGCGGTTCTACATCATTATTTTGACTTAATAACCAGCTTACAAATAATAAAGAACTACCGCCAGCAATTAAAGCTACCGCTACAAAAATCCCAACAATTGCCCACCAGCGTTCCCAAATAGAGAGCTTTGTAGTAGTTGGTCGCAGTTGTTTGGTAGTAATGGGTTTAGTTTCATCAGGACGGCGACCGATCGCGATTGTATTTATTTGTGAGGGGGCAATATCTGGCACAGGATGGGGCGGTTGTGCTATTGGCGGTTGTGCAGCTACAGGTACTTTTTGTAATTCCGCTTGGGGATAGGCTAACGCTCGCAACGCTTTGGCAACTTCGGCAACCGATTGATAGCGATCGCTTGGTTTGTAACGGAGCATCCGATCGAGCAAATCTGCAAATTCTTGTTGACTTACCTTTGCCCACTGTTGCCAATTCCAGGTAAATTCCTCGTCATCAAATAATTCTGGGGGCTGTTTGCCTGTAAGTAAAACGATCGCACTCACGGCTAAGGAGTACAAATCGCTACTAGCATAAGCCCTACCTGTTTGCATTTGTTCGATGGGTGCGTAGCCTAACTTTCCGACCGTTGTTGTCAGCGATTGCGGAATTGCTCTAATTTGGGTTGCTATGTCGTTAACTACGCCAAAATCAATCAACACAGGCTTAGAATCTACATCGCGCAAAATTAGATTATCTGGAGAAATATCGCGGTGAATAATACCCCTAACGTGGAGGTGAGCAAGTACGGGTAATATTTGCTGGAATAAATTTACTATTTCTACTTCTGTAAAAGTTTTGCCTTTTTGCTGTTTTTGCTGTAACAGCGTCCAGTAAGACTTTCCTTCTACATAGTCTTGAACTAAAAATAACCGCCCATCTTGCTCAAAAGTAGCTCTAAACTGAGGAATTTGCGGATGATGAATTTTGTATAAAACACTTGCTTCTTTTTGAAACAAATATTTGGCTTTTGCTAAAGATTCTGGGGTACTGTTTGCGGGAATCAATTCTTTGAGGGCAACAAGCTCGTTAAAGCGCCCTATATCTTCAGCTAAATAGGTGCGCCCAAATCCCCCTTGACCTAAAACTTTGATTAAACGATAGCGAGTTTGAAGAACTGTTGGCAGGGGAATGGGTGGTTGCATTGCGACGAGAAATGAAGATTTTTTTGATGTTTAGCGTATTTTTAGTCTAATAACCAAAGCATTTAGAGGCGTTGAGAGCAACTGCATTTACTCGAAAACTTTAGAGTAAACCTAGTTAATTGCCAAGTACACCCACTACTATCTTAATAAGTAAGTAATTTTGCTTACATATTTAATTGCCAAATAAAAGTAAAATTTTCGTGAAAAGTATACTTATATTGGCGATTTTTGTAAAACTCTTAAACTAATGTTAATTAATAACTTCATCCAAGCTTATAATTAAATTTCCCTAGAATTGCTGAGGAAGTAAATAAACTTGTGATGATAGGATTGCCATGAAGCCGCTTAGAGGGTCTGTTGTGCTACGATCTGCAACTACTTTGACGCTTCCGTCAACTCAAAGCGCGGTTATGACTGACAATAACCGCCTACGTTTATTCTCTGGTTCTGCCAACGTACCATTTTCTCAAGAAGTTGCTCGTTATTTGGGCATGGATCTGGGACCAATGATCCGCAAGCGATTTGCAGATGGAGAACTTTATATCCAAATTCAAGAGTCGATTCGCGGCTGTGATGTTTATCTCATTCAGCCAACAAGCAATCCAGTAAACGACCACTTGATGGAGTTACTGATTATGATCGATGCCTGTCGCCGTGCCTCCGCGCGGCAGATTACCGCCGTAATTCCTTACTACGGTTATGCTAGGGCCGATCGCAAAACCGCAGGGCGAGAATCGATTACGGCGAAATTGGTGGCTAATTTAATTACTCAAGGAGGCGCAAACCGTGTTATAGCAATGGATTTGCACTCAGCACAGATTCAGGGATATTTTGATATACCCTTCGATCACGTCTACGGTTCGCCAGTAATAATTGATTATTTAGCTAGTAAGCAGTTGTCTGATATTGTGGTGGTTTCACCGGATGTTGGCGGTGTAGCAAGAGCGAGAGCTTTTGCTAAAAAGTTAGATGATGCACCTTTAGCAATTATTGATAAGCGTCGTCAAGCTCACAATGTTGCGGAAGTTTTAAACGTGATTGGCGATGTGGCGGGTAAAACTGCCGTATTGGTAGATGACATGATCGATACAGGCGGCACGATCGCGGCAGGTGCTAAATTGTTACGAGAAGAAGGAGCGCGTCAGGTGTACGCTTGTGCAACTCATGCGGTATTTTCTCCTCCCGCCGTCGAACGGCTATCGAGTGGCATATTTGAAGAAGTTATTGTCACTAATACAATTCCCGTTGCTCCCGAAAATCAATTTGACCAGCTAACAGTGCTTTCCGTCGCTAATTTGCTTGGAGAAACTATTTGGCGAGTGCATGAAGATAGTTCCGTTAGTAGTATGTTTCGTTAATAACAATTGAATATTTCCCAAAAAGGGCGATCGCATTTAATGGTAATTGCGATCGCCCTTTTTTTATAAAAATTCCCCAAACGCCTCTGGGACTAACAATAGTTCCCCGGATTTGAAACGCGCAATATCTACCCATAAGGCAGTCTTTTGACGCTTACCTTCAGCAAAAGTTAAGCTTTCTAATTCGTAAAACTTCGCTTCCGCAAAATCGGCTTGATAAACTTGGAGGATTTCGTGTCCTTGCTTGCCATTAAAAGTAAATAAATTTTCCAAGCATCCCAGGTAGGAAATATTTGTTAATTGTGCCTGAATCTCCTCAAAAAACTCTCTTTGCAAAGCCTCAAGACTTGTTTCGCCAAAATCAACGCCGCCGCCCATAGCGCGATAAAAAGTTTGTTGTTTTACCGGATCGTAACCTTGGGAAATAAAAGCGCGATTGCCTTTTTTAATCAATCCCAATGCTAAAACTCGAATTTGTCCTTCAACGTGCATAACGTAACTATTAGTTGTTGTAATCGTATACTGATTGTTCGGGGCGGCTTTCGCTATCTTCTACCGTCCAGTCGGCATTTTCGCCGCCAATATACACTTGCTCCATTGGCAGATATTCGCGATTTAATTGAATTAGACAATTAATCAAAATATCTAGGGCGATCGCATCGCTTGTCCCCAAATCGAACCAGCAGCGCGCCCAAGTGCCTTGATACTCAAAAGCTCCCATATTGTGCATCAAAGACATTAAACTATCATCAGCCCGAAAGTCGTCATAATTCATATAGCTGATATCTAATCCCTCATCTTGGACTTGGAGATTTTCGGCATTAAACGCGCCGAGTTTTCCGAGGTAAAACCAAGAGTTGAAAGCTTCTTCTAAATATTTTTTCTCCATTTCCGATGGTACGGTACTAAACTCTACCCAGATCCACAAGTCAAAAGGATTAAATTCGCGAAATTGTATTTGCATTTTGGCTAGAAGTTAGTTGAATTAATCGAAACAAAGATTTGGGGAACTGCTACCAGCAAAAAACCGTGTTAGCAGCCCCGTAGTTGTGTATGCGTCCCTTTTTTACTTGGGGTTAGTCAAACGACTAGCAGCTTTACCGCGTTCGCGCTCTATTTGTTTAACTAAATTAGTTGGAAGTTGAGCTTTTTTAGAAATCGCTTTATCAAAGTTTTGAATCGACTCTTTTAGTATGGACTGGTCGTTTTGTTTTTTGCTTTGTTCTGCCTGAATTTGCGCCTTGAGATAAAACAATTCGGGGTTATTGGCTGTTACCCTTAAAGCCCGATCTACCGCCGCCAATGCTTCGCTATACTGCTCTAAATCGCGGTAACCAATAGCCAAACCGCGATCGGCTAAGTACTGGGGGGCGGCAAATTTTTCTAATCGCGCGATCGCTTGTTCGGGATTGGAAAAAGGCAAATTGACCGCTAACATTAAATCCATATAACCGCGCATCAAGTTGATTTCTGGATCGTTGGTGGAGACGGATTGAGCTTTGTCTAAGTGTTCGTATACTAGGCGCAACTTGGATAAAGCTTCGGGAGTGCCTTTAACTGTACCGTTGCGCGCCAAAACCGACGCACCTTGTAAAAAATAACCTACCGCCGCGTACAAGTTTCCCCGCAAGGGATCGGTAGCGATTAATCTTTTAGCTGTTTCTAAAGTTTTGTTGCCGTACAAATCGAACGAAGTCAAGTCTTTATCTAAGCTATAAGCCAAAGACGCTTGCATCGCATAGGCTAAAGGCTCGTTTGGTTCGCTACTTTGTGCTTGTTTGAGATAGCCTTGGGCGGCGTTGTAATTGCCATCTTGAAATATCGCTTTAAAAGCCGCTTCGGTTTTATCGCCAATGGGACGGGGGTTTGCAGTCCGAAAAGGATCGGCGGCCTCCGTTGGGCTAGTTGATAGGAGGGTAAGTATAGTAGTGCTTAGGGCGAGTGCGCTCCAGAATCGAGAAGTTTTCATGGTTTAAAAATTACACTAAATTATTTGTCGCAAGGCTTTTGACGCAGTATTTGATTCTAGGTTGCTCAAAAAGAGCATTTTTTCGTCACAATTGACTAATAGCCAATTTTTTATTTTGAATGCTTTATCTTAAAAATCTTACCTATCATCCTCCCGCTAGTTCTACAGCTATTTTAAAAGCTATTAACTTGGAGCTTGCACCCCAACAGTTAGGGCTAATCGTCGGGGCGAGTGGTTCGGGGAAAAGTACCTTACTCGAAATTTTAGCAGGGCTAGTTGAGACAACATCGGGTAATATCTCTTGGCGCGAACAAGAACTCATATCCGAGCAATTGCAACAGTTAGCGGGTTTAGTGTTTCAGTTTCCCGAACGCCATTTTTGCGGTAGCACAATTTTAGAAGAACTGCGTTTGGGACACCCCGAATTAGGCTCGGAGCGAGTCAAACAGGCTTTACGGGAAGTTGGATTAGAGCAGTTATCGATTCATACTTCACCTCAAGCTTTAAGCGGCGGTCAGCAGCGCCGTTTGGCTTTGGCGGTACAACTGATTCGGCAGCCGCCATTATTACTGTTAGATGAGCCTACAGCAGGCTTAGATTGGTCGATGCGTCGGCAATTGGTGGCTTTACTTGCAAAACTAAAGCAAGATTGGACGTTATTAGTTGTGACTCACGATGCTGGGGATTTACTGCAAATTAGCGATCGCACTTGGAGTTTAGAGCGAGGTGAATTGCGTAGTTTGTCGTCCGTTGCTGGAACGTAACAATCGTTTTTTAATCTACATATCCAAGTCCCAAAAGGCTACCTAAGAAAATGAACCAGGACAAGGCAAACATCCCCAATCCATTAATAAAAGTAACAATTCCTTTTACAAATTGGTTGTTGCGGGGCCAGATTAGGTATGCAGCGATGATGATAATCACGATCCCACTGCCGATTGTCATCAAAATGACAAGTTGAATCAGTTGGTCTGGATTTAATCCATAATCTTGTCCTGTTGTAAATGGAATGCGTCCAAGCCAGCCCAAACTAATACGAGACATTATTAAACCAATCAAAATAATAGCGATCGCTTTCACAAATTTACCAAAGTGTAGCCAACTAAAAGCACTAGCAACAAATCCGATAGCGATCGCCAGCCCGGTTGATAATATTCCCCACTGTTTTTCACTTAATCTTGTGACAATGTGATTGTTTTGCGCTGCTTGCAATTGCTGAAGGGTTAAACCTAGATTACTTTTAATAGCAACGTCCGGCAACCATCCGCTCACAATAATGGAGTGAAAATTAGTTGTACAATTTTCTGTTATTCCGGCGTAACTAGCTTGACATCGCTCGACCTCCCACTTGCGGTCGGTATCAGTGTAAACGAGCATGATTTTTAGCGGCTTGCTTTGAAGATTAACTTCGCATTGTGTTAGTAATTTATTTGTCGTACAGACAAATTTATAGCCGGGAATATAAACTGTTGAATTTCCTACCTCAATTCCAACTCTAGCAATACTGCCATTTATAGGCATAGGGGCATAAGAAGTTAATAAAAAACCGAGCGAACAAACTGACAAAAGCAGAAATCCAAGAGCAAAATTTAAGATGAACTGGATTGTTTTATTCATAACAATTGTTTGGTGTGGTATTTTTTCTACCCGATCGTTGCAAATTCACTAATTCTCAAGATCGGCTAACTAACAGTGTTACTTTTGTCAAGAATTTGTTGCCCAATCAATTCTTGAAATAAATCTATTTTATGAGCGGGTTTTTAGTTTAAGATGATATTTGACAATTTTTCTGCAAATACCTCTATAAAGCAACCGCCAAGCGTAATTGACTTGTCTTTACGAGGTCTGCTGGAGAAAAAACAAGTTTTCTATGGCAGGGGAAAACAGTAATAATTGTGTAGTCTAAATGTCTAATTTATTACCAGAAATGACCAATTTGTGGCAATCAACCATGAATTGGCAACCCAGTGAGTTACAGCAATCCCAATTTCAACAGCTTTACGAACAAGTAATTAGAGGGAATAGTCAATTTAATTTGACGCGAATTACTGAGCCATTAGAGTTTTGGGAAAAACATTTATGGGATTCGTTGCGGGGAATTGTCCCTTTGCTTGCGCTCCCAAAGCTACAAATAATAGATATTGGTACGGGTGCAGGGTTTCCTGGATTGCCAATGGCGATCGCCTTACCCGATGCTCAAGTAACTTTAGTTGATTCTACGCGCAAAAAAATTGCTTTTCTCGATACGGTGCTAGAGGAGTTAAAGATTGCCAATGCTTTGACGGTAAACTCTAGAGCCGAAGCATTAAGTAAACTTCCTCAATACTGCCATACTTACGACTTGGCTACAGTTCGCGCTGTCGGTGCGGCGGCAATTTGTGCGGAATATGCTTTACCTTTAGTTAAACCTGGGGGAATGGCGGTACTTTATCGCGGAAATTGGACGGGAGAAGAACAGGAAGCGTTAATTAGAGCGATCGCGCCCTTAAATGGAGAAATTGATTCTGTAGATAGCTTTACAACTCCAATAACTCAAAGCATCCGTCACTGCATATATTTAAAAAAGCTGAAAACTGCTACCCCAAGCCCAACTCGCGTTTGAGTAAATCAATAGATTTTGTGCCGACAAAGTTTTCGCAACAAATTAACTGGGGAGGACGAATAATGTCTTCTCTTACAGCTTGCACGGCTAACTTGAGCGTAGCAAAACTAGGGCGATCGCAAATAATTACCTGGGCGCTCTTGACAATAGCATTTAGTTTATAAGGGTCTCCTACTTGGGCGGTAAGTACGAGTAATTCGCTACCCCGCAAACTATGAATAATTACTTCCGCCGAGCGCAACAACCCCGAACTAAGGCTAACAACCCCAATACAGCTATCTTTTGCTAGTTTTTTGAGTAGTTTGATTTCTTGTTCGTAGTCGTAAATATCGATAGGAATAACTCGGACAGATTTTAGCTCGGCTATTTCTTCAGCTTGACCGATAAAATATCTAGTAGTTACAACCGTTCCAGTAATTTGTTCTAAATCTTTTAAGTCTTCTAAAGATACTAAAAGTACTGGTATTTTCAATGATTGTTCTAATTCTTCGACAATCAATTTTCCCGCGCCGATATCATCGCTAGGTACGGTAACTATAACTTGAGCAATCGAGCGCAAGCGCCAATCTATTTCGGCGGAAAATAGCTCTCGCGCTTGGTTTAGAGAACAACCTTGCTGTAGTAATTGGTCTAAACTTTGCTGGACGATTTTATCAGCTTGGGGATATTGTTCTAGTAAGGGAATTAAAGCAGGATTGCGGCGAATTGTTTGCGCGCGGACGTAAATACCCGAACCTGCAACGCTTTCAACTAATCCATCTTCTTCAAGATGGCGATACACCTTACTAATCGTGTTGCGGTGCAAACCCGTTTGCATGGCTAAAGCTCTAGTGCTAGGTAAGCGATGACCGGGGGAAAATTGTCTTGAGGCGATCGCATAGCGAATTTGATTCAACAATTGAGTTGAGGAGGGAATTTCGCTATCGGGCTGAATGTGGAATTGAACCATATTTCGTTTCGTTTCGATCGACGGATAAACTGACTTAGGGAGCGAAATAAATAAGTATATGTCACAAAAAATAATTACAGCTTTAGTTAAGCCTAAGGACAAATTGCCGCTTGATGCTTATATAGCTTATCCGTCGGGCGAAGTTGCTTATCCTGGCATTGTAGTCATCCAAGAGATTTTTGGTGTCAATGCCCATATTCGAGATGTTACCGAACGAATTGCCCGACTTGGGTATGTGGCGATTTCTCCGGCTATTTTTCAACGCATCGCTCCCGGCTTTGAAACAGGTTACACACCCCAAGATATTCTTACAGGCAGAAGCTACAAAGGGCAAACTAAAGCCATTGAACTATTAAGCGATATCCAGGCAACAATCAATTATCTCAAAGATTGTCCCCAAGTTAAAAAAGAGGCTGGCTTTGGCTGTATTGGTTTTTGCTTTGGGGGTCACGTTGCTTATCTGGCAGCTACTTTAGATGATATTAAAGCTACAGCATCATTCTATGGGGCTGGCATTGCCACCGAAACTCCTGGGGGTGGCGCACCGACAATTACTCGGACGGCTGAAATCAAAGGGACTCTATACGCCTTTTTTGGTATGGAAGACGCGAGTATTCCCAGCGAACAAGTTGATGCTATTGCCGCAGAATTAGCAAAATTTGGTATAAATCATCGTATATTTCGCTACAATGGCGCAGAACATGGTTTTTTTTGCGACGCGCGGGCTAGTTATAATGAAGTAGCTGCGGCGGATGCTTGGCAGCAGGTAAAAGAGTTGTTTCAACAACATTTGCCTAACTAATTTTTGCGCTTAAATATAAGATCGGCAAATATATTTTTTTGCCTTTACTGCCCCACCAGCTAATGTTATGAACTCTAAATCAAAATCTACGCCCGCCACCGAATCAGCCTTTTCAATGGATGATTTTGCCAAAGCCCTCGAACAACAAGACTTTCAGTTTCAAAAAGGGCAGACTGTAAAAGGCAAGGTGTTTCAATATGAAAGCAATGGCGCTTATGTAGATATTGGCGGTAAGTCGGCAGCTTTTATTCCTAGCGAAGAAGTTTCTTTGCGCGAAGTAGCAGATTTAGCCGAAGTTTTGCCTTTGCAAGAAGAATTAGAGTTTGTCATTATCAAAGAGCAAGATGCGGATGGTCAAGTTACCGTTTCTCGCCGCCAGTTAGAAGTTCAGCTTATTTGGGAAAGACTTGCACAAATGCAAGAAAACAGCCAAACTTTGCAAGTGCGAGTAACAGGCGTAAATAAAGGCGGCGTAACCGTAGACGTGCAGGGAGTGCGGGGCTTTATTCCGCGATCGCATCTGTTAGAACGGGATAATTTGGATAGTTTAAAAGGTCAGACTTTAAGTGCTAGTTTTCTAGAGGTCGATTTAAGTAACAACAAACTCGTCCTTTCTAATCGCTTGGCTACTCGTTCGGCTAGTTTCAGTCAGTTAGAGATCGGTCAATTAGTAGAAGGAAAAATTACTGGCATCAAACCTTTTGGTTTGTTTGTTGACTTAGAAGGTGTAAGCGGCTTATTGCACATTAAGCAAATTAGCCAAAAATTTATTGAATCTTTGTCTGCGTTATTTCAAATAGGGCAAGTAATCAAAGCTGTAGTAATCGATTTAGATGAAAGCAAAGGGCGAATTTCTCTATCTACTAGAGTATTAGAAACTTACCCCGGCGAGATAGTCGAGAAAATGGATGAAGTAATGGCAAATGCGGAAGAACGTGCAAGTAAAGCCAAAAAACCTGTAGCGGAATAATTAAATATCGTTTAGCTCCAGCTAAACGAGATAGGGTGATATAAACGAGATTACAAATATAGATGACAGCTTCTTCTCATAAAGTTTACCAGTGGTTAAAACTGGGCTTGCCTTTGCCTATAGTTGTATTTAATGGTTGGTTGGCATTGCAAGTTATTCAATACTTTCAACCACTGGTGACTATTTTTGTGTTAGCTACGGTGCTGGCGTTTGTCCTCAATTACCCCGTACAGTTTCTCCAGCAACGGGAGATTAAACGCACCTATGCAGTTGTATTAGTGTTTGCGATCGCTCTGGCAATTTTAATTACTCTTAGTATCACTTTAGTACCAATTCTTTTAGAGCAAGTTAACGAGAGTTTGTTACTATTGCCGAAGTGGATTGAGTCGGGGACTCAAGAAATAAAAACTCTCAACAATTGGGCCGCAGCGCGGCACTTACCAATAAATTTTAATCAATTAGCCACTCAATTAACCGATCGCTTGCCCGATGAACTGCAATCATTGGCAGAACGCTCTTTTAGTTTGGCAATAGGGGCGGTTGATAGCGTCTCTGAGGTGGTGTTAACAATAGTTTTGGCTTTTTACCTATTATTAGATGGAGAACGGATTTGGGCGTACTTATTTAAGTGGTTGCCGCCGCAAGTGGCGATCGCTATTGAAAAATCGCTCCAGCAAAACTTTCAAAACTACTTTGTCGCCCAAATAGCCTTAGCTTGTCTAGTTGGGGTGGCAATGACGGTAACTTTTTTAGTTTTAAAAGTCCCTTTTGGGTTAATTTTTGGATTAGCGATCGCTGTATTAACTCTAATTCCCTTTGGCGATGTATTGGGATTTAGCTTAGTTAGTTTGCTTGTCGCTACTCATGACTTTTGGTTGGGCATAAAAACTATATTAGTAGCTGTAACCGTAGACCAAATTATCGATCAAGCGATCGCGCCTCGGCTGTTGGGGAGTTTTACAGGTCTAAGTCCTGTAGGAATTGTCGCGGCTTTGGCCGTAGGAACTAAACTTGCGGGATTGTTAGGATTATTAATTGCCGTTCCTTTAGCTAGTTGTCTTAAAGACGTTTTGGATAACTGGCAAAATCTGCCCGCTCCAACTACTACCAACCTCCAAACTGAATAGTTTGGGATAGTCAGGAGCAAAGTTGGCGATCGCTTTGCTCTATGACAAGCTAATTTAGCAGTGCTAAATTTAGATATAACTTTCCCATTACAGCAACCCAAGCTTCTCCTTGTCACCGTGTCGCCTCCTCTTTAATGCGCTTCTTCTAGCGGTCTACCTTTAGGTACAGGTAACATAGGAGAGCGATCGCCATAAGGCATAGGAATGTACTGTACGCTTGGTTTACCGCCTTGGGACTGCGGGTAGAGTTCCATTAAGTTATAAATAGAGCGGGGTAGTCCGACAGTAATTGGTAAGCCTAATTCGGTTGCTTCTTCAACAGTAATCGGGTAATCGTGGGTAACTCGTCCGGTAGTCAAAGCTTCAATAATAGGCTCGACATTTTCTGGGGCAATTTTTTGCTGGGGAATATTGTCTTTAAGTAAAGTTCTGACAAAGCGCTGGACTTGAGTAACTGCCTTACGCGAAATGTCTGCCATAATTAGCGTTTGGTCGTCAACTTCACCAATTGGTTTGTCGTCAACAACTTTAATAATACTTGCTGCCGGAAAATTACCCAATTGCGGATCGACAGGGCCTAAAACCGCGTTAGCATCCATCACTATTTCATCGGATGCTAATGCTAACATTGTGCCGCCACTCATAGCGTAATGAGGTACGAATACGGTGACTTTTGCCGGGTGACGAATTAGCGCTCTGGCAATTTGCTCTGTTGCTAGTACCAATCCCCCCGGCGTATGTAGTATTAGGTCAATAGGGACATCGGGTGGTGTAAATCGAATTGCCCTTAATACTTGCTCGGAGTCTTCAATCGTAATGTAGCGAGATATAGGAATACCTAGCAAGCTGAGAGATTCTTGCCGATGAATTAGTAAAATTACTCGGCTATTGCGTTGCTGCTCAAAGGCTCGGAGAGTTTGAACGCGGCGATATTCAATTTGGCGACGCTGCCATACGGGTTGGAGGGAAGATAAAGCAAGAAAAACCCAAAATATGTCAAAAAAGTTAAAATTCATAAGGAAGCAGACAGTTTTCGCGGTATTACTTCTATTGTTTCAAGTTCTACACCGGAAATTCTCTATCAAACGAGGGATAACAGGGCTATCGCCAAATTTTAATAGTTTTGTCTTTACTGCCACTGCCTAAAGCGCCATTAGAACTAAAAGCTACGGTCGTAACTCCATCTAAGTTATCTTTGAGCGTGCGGAGAAGTTCGCCATTCCTAGGCTGCCAGAGCTTGATTGTGCGGTCATCGCTGCCACTAGCTAGAGTTTGGGCGTTGGGACTAAAAGCGATCGCATTAACGGCTTTAGTATGCCCTAAAAGCGTGTTGCGTAGTTTTCCCGTTTGGGCATTCCAAAGTTTAATTTCCCCTTGATTGCTACCACTTGCCAAAATTTTCCCGTCCGGGCTAAAGGCGACAGTATAAATTGGTCGTAAGTGTCCTGACAGAGTGTGGGCTAATTTACCACTATTTTTATCCCAAAGCTTAACTGTATTGCGGTAGCTGCCACTAGCTACATACTTGCCATCAGGACTAATAGCAACGGCGGTAACTCCCCCTTGTTCTGACATGGTACGAATAAGCTGACGAGTCTGCACGTTCCATAGTTTAATTGTTTTATCGCCACTGCCACTAGCTATAGTTGTACCATCAGGACTAAACGCAACCGAGCTTACCCAGTCCGAGTGTCCGATTAAAGTTCCAATAAGCTGACGAGTTTGCACGTTCCATAGTTTAATTGTTTTATCGCCACTGCCACTAGCTATAGTTGTGCCATCAGGACTAAACGCAACCGAGCTTACCCAGTCCGAGTGTCCGATTAAAGTAGAAGCTAGTAACTTTTGATTTAAGCTCCAAACTTTGATCGTGCGATCGCCACTACCACTTGCTAAAGTCTGACCATCAGGACTAAAAGCAACTGTATATACTACTCTTGTATGACCGCCGCTAATTGTATCGACGTTCAACTTCTTTTCTTGCCAAGACTGAGCGGCTATTTTTTGCGATGCTCCTTGTAGCCGCCCTTGCGGAGAAACTGAAACTATTACCTCCCTAGGTACAAGACGAGGGATAGCCGCAGAGATTATTACTGAAAATAAGAGCGTGCCATAGATACTAATATGCGCCATAGCTATCGTGAAATATAATTTGACATTAGCTAGAAAAAGACTTGACACCCAACGGTTTTGATAGTTGGGTAGCTCTTGCATTTTTGTTATGATGAGCTAAAAAGACTCCGCCCGATTATTTAACTGAAATCCTAGCAAATTTATCCTTAATTATTTTTAGTAAAGATTGTCAAAATCTTATAAAAAGCTGTAACAAAAGCATTTATTTTGTTGATAAATATAGAAAAACTGAGTTTTTTAAATTTAATTTTTAAGGGAAGAAATGATAAGCTATGCTGGAAAATCGGGCAATGATAGACAATTTGCTAGGAGGACGTTACCGAATCATCGCGACTTTAGGTAGTGGCGGATTTAGTCAAACCTATGTAGCTGAAGATACTCATAGACCTGGTAATCCTAAGTGTGCGGTTAAGCATCTCCAGCCTGCCAATAACAACCAAAATTTTTTGCAAAGCGCTAGACGATTATTTGAATCAGAAGCAGAATCGTTAGAAAAACTAGGACATCACGATCGCATTCCTAGGCTACTTGCTTACTTTGAAGAAAATCAAGAGTTTTACTTAGTCCAAGAATTTATCCAAGGACAATTACTTGTAGAAAAATTACAACCAAACCAACGCTGGACGGAAAACCAGGTATGGGAATTTATTAAAGAAATTTTAGAAATATTAGTATTTATTCATAGTCGGGGGTTTATTCATAGAGACATTAAGCCCAATAACATAATTCAACGTCAGCAAGACAATAAATTAGTATTAGTAGATTTTGGCTCGGTAAAGCAAAATTGGACGCAACTACTGAGTTTGACCGCTAATATTGAAATGCCTGCTACCGTAGGCATTGGTACGCCCGGTTATATGCCAATGGAACAAGCGCGAGGTAGACCCCGCCCTAGTAGCGATATTTATGCGTTAGGAGCGATCGCAGTTCAAGCGCTAACGGGGTTGTATCCCATGCAGTTAGAGGAAGATTTTGAAACTGGAGAATTATTGTGGCAAGAAAAAGCCCAAGTTAGCGATGCTTTGGCGCTAATTATTACAAAAATGGTGCGCTACCATTTCAAAGACCGTTACGAAACCGCTACCGAGGCTTTAGCAGAAGTTGAGCAACTAGCACCTTTCTACCTGCCCACGCAGATAAACTTAGACCTAAAATCGCCGCCAGTTAGCCAAAATGGGCAGCAAAACCAATCTCCTCAAAATCCTAGCGCTACCCTTGCTAGTGTTCCAATCTTGCCTGTAGGCACGCAAGCAAGTTCTAATTTTGAGGAACTTGTAACTAATAAATTAGCACCACGTACAACAATTTTCTCGCCCTTCAAACCCCGCTTAACTTCAAATCGTCATCCGTTTTACCTCACAATTGGCGCAACTATTGGTGCGGGTTTAGTTGCTTTAGCCGCAGGTTATGCTCTTTATTGGCAACCGCGCTTGCAGTTAGAGCAAACTTTAGAACAAGTAGAAAATCTCAAATCTACAGGCAAATCTTCAGAGTGTATTTTGCAGGCGGCGACAATTCCGGCAAATTCTAGTTTATATAGCGATGCCCAAAACGTTTTGTACGAGTGCAAGCTAATAGAAGCAAAAAGGTTAGCCGCAAAGGCAGATTTTAAAGCCGCGATCGCTTTAGTTAGTTCATTGCCAAAAGGTAGTAATGCTTACAGCCAAGCGCAATCTCTCATCGCCCAATGGTCTAACAGGATTTTGGCTTTAGCTACAGGCAAATATCAAGCCGGAAAGCCCAATGAAGCAATTTCTCTAGCGCAAGCAATTCCTGCTAATAGCCTTGTATATCAAAAAGCTCAAGCGTCAATTAAACAATGGCTTGCACCTAATGTAGATAGTAATTCCACTCCCGCTAAAGTAAACTTAACCGCAAATAAAACAAGTTATCCAACAGCAAAAAAAGTAGTGAGGCGATCGCCTCCGGTTTACAAGCATCAGGTAAGTAATACCAAAAGCTACTCCACACCAACGAAAAAAGTAGTTAAGCGATCGCCTCCGGTTTACAAGCAAACGGCATCAAAAAAAGTAGTTAAGCGATCGCCGCCAGTTTACAAGCAAACTACAGCAAGTAAGCCCAAAACTTATTCCAGATCGGCAGCACCAAAGAGACGAGTTTCTACAAGTTCTAGAATGGCAAAAAGCCCCTCTAGTAGAAAATACTTGCGAATTAGTAAAAAAGTATCAACCAATTCTCAAGTAAAATCGCGGACGAGAAAAGTAGTTAAACGCGCGATCGCCAAAACTAAAAAAAGCTATAACCGCAAAAAATCTTCCTATCGCTGGACAACCAAAACCGTGCGTTAAATTCAAGCTGTGGCTGGAATACTTAGATTTAGCTTCTTAATCATTGCTTCTCTAGCTTGAGTTGCTAAAGTATCATTGATAGGCACGAGCGCAATGTCTTTTTGATACTTGAGTTTTAAAGCAGTTTGAATGAGCCAATCGGCGAGGTTTGGATTTTTGGGTAAAAGGGGCCCGTGAGAATAAGTTGCGATCGCATTCATATAAAATGCCCCTTCTGTGCCATCTTCGCCATTATTGCCAAGTCCCGCAACTACGCGCCCTAAGGCTTCTACTTGCCCTAGTTTTGTTCTTCCGCCATGATTTTCAAACCCAATTAAATAAGGCGAACCGCTCATTGCTTTTAGTTCTTGAGCCAAGCGATTAGCGGTAACTTCTACTACTAAGTTACCAATACATCGACGGGCATTTTCTCCAGGATGCACGGAAACAAAATCCAATAATCCTAATCCCTCAATCCTTTTGCCTAGGGCGGGTTCGTAGTAATGCCCTAATAATTGTGGTGCGCCGCAAGTAAAAACCCCAGGAACGCCCGTATTAATTATTTCTTTAATTGCTTCTGCCTTACTGCCTTGCAAATCGCGCATGACAATTTCTTGCTGCCGATCTTGCGCGCCACCACCCACTAATAAATCTACTTTATGGATATCTTTGGCTGTGGCATCGCGCTCTAGAGGGAGTATATTTACTTCGTATCCCCGCCACTGACAGCGCCTTTGAATGCAGATAACATTACCGCGATCGCCGTAGGTACTCATTAGTGTTGGGTACAGCCAGCCAATAGTTAAAGCAAGTTTATCGTTATTCATATCTAAGTTTACCTCGTTTAAAAATGCGATCGCTCCTAGCGTTACCCATAGGGTAATCGCTCCTAACGCTACCCTATAGGTAATCGCACCAGTTATAAGTAAATAATATTCACCTACCAAAAACTATCTGTGGCGAACGAAGAATTTATTTTACCCCTGTATCAAACACCATTATTTCAATTAGCAGTAGAACTTAAAGCACGGCTAACTAGCTTTGGCGGCTGGGAAATGCCCGTACAATTTAGCGGAATTAGCAGCGAACATCAAGCGGTGAGAACGACGGCGGGAATGTTTGATATTTCCCACATGGGTAAATTTGCGTGTCAGGGGAAAGGATTGATCGAGCAATTTCAGCGTTTAGTTCCCTCGGATTTAAGCCGATTGCAGAGTGGGAGGTCTCAGTACACGGTGCTATTAAATCCTCAAGGGGGGATTATTGACGATATTATTTTTTATTACCAAGGTGAAGATACGACCGGACAGCAGCGCGGGATCGTCATTGTCAATGCGGCAACAAGTATTAAAGATAAGAATTGGTTGTTGTCACAGTTAGAGCCAAATTTAGCTCAGTTACAGGAATTGCCCCCACAAGTATTAATTGCCATCCAAGGTCGTCAAGCAGCGACTTATTTACAGCCATTTGTGCAGGAAGATTTGACCCCAATCCCGCCCTTTGGACACCTCAACGCTACGGTATTAGAGCGATCGGGCTTTATCGCGCGGACGGGTTACACCGGAGAAGACGGCTTTGAAGTAATGGTAGAACCGTCTGTAGGCGTACAGCTATGGCAAAATCTGTTCCAGGCAGGAGTTATTCCCTGTGGCTTGGGCGCGAGAGATACATTGCGTTTAGAGGCTTCAATGGCACTCTACGGGCAGGATATTGACGAAACGACTACACCTTTAGAAGCGGGTTTAGGTTGGTTAGTCCATTTAGATACTAAAGGCGATTTTATTGGGCGACAGGTATTAGAACAGCAAAAATTAGCCGGAGTTCCAAGACGACTTGTAGGTTTGCAAATGCAGGGGCGCAATATTGCCCGTCATGGCTACCAGGTATTATCAAACGGTCGGATAGTAGGAGAAGTTACTAGCGGCACGATATCGCCAACCCTAGGCTATCCCATTGCTCTTGCTTATGTGCCTACGGAACTCTCTAAAATTGGGCAAGCTTTGGAAGTAGAAATTAGAGGTAAGGCTTATCCGGCTTTAGTAGTCAAAAAACCTTTTTATAAAAAAGCTTACTAATTGGGAGCTAAACCATGATTGAAAATGACTACGATAGTGTGAGCTTAGACGATTTACGGCGGTACGTTCTAACTCATAGAGAAGACGAGCGCGCTTTTCATGCCTATATCGATCGCTCGAAAGCTACAGGACGAATGATTAGTATAGATTCAGGTAGCAATTGGGAAGAAACTTTGGATCGTCAAATTCAAAAAACGCTTTCAGGGCAAGATGAGTAAGACAAACTGTAATTAAGAACCTTTTTGATTGTCAGAACGAAAGCGTCCGCTTATAAAGTCGCGTTGTTTGAGATGTTTTGTTTTGCGTCCGTTTACGCGCTTGCGCCACATCTTAAAACTAGATTCTTGCATTTGTTGACGCATTAGCTCAATAACTTGCGGCTCTTGCAATCCAAATTGTAAGGCGATCGCTTCAAAAGGAGTGCGATCTTCCCACGCCATTTCTACAATGCGATCGATAGTTTCCAAATCGAGATTGGGTAAA
Source organism: Aliterella sp. RAGGC_92 (assembly GCA_030826005.1). Classification (GTDB taxonomy): domain Bacteria; phylum Cyanobacteriota; class Cyanobacteriia; order Cyanobacteriales; family Chroococcidiopsidaceae; genus Aliterella. The sequence goes on along the minus strand of JAPJOW010000030.1, from coordinate 4,026 downwards.
TTCATGCTGGAGCAAAAAAAGCTGTCTGTACTATATCTAATGTAACTAACTCAATTGGTTGGTGTGTCTGCCCTTAAGGAGGACATTAACTTTTGAAAACGCCAAACAAATAACCCCGCAGCTACCGCAACACCAATTAATTGTCCCCACCACAAACCAACGCCACCAAAACCTAGAGGAAACCCCAACACGTAGCCGCTAACTAAACCAACTCCCCAAAAAGCAAATAAACTAAGTAGCATTGGGACGCGGGTATCTTGAAGCCCTCTAAGTGCGCCCGCCGCCGTTGTTTGCACTCCATCTAATATTTGCGAAATAGCAGCGATCTTTAACAATGAGGTAGCAAGAGATATTGCTCTGGCATTTTCAGGGTTATTAATATCTAAGTACAAACCGATTATTTGGCGAGGAAATAGCAATAGAGCGATCGCCATTGCGGTCATAAATAATCCTCCCATCCCCATACTTACATAAGCCGCTCTCTTTACAGCATTAGCGTTTTGCTGCCCATTCCCCTGTCCGACGCGAATAGTTGTAGCAAAGGACATACCCAAGGGAATCATGAATATAACTGCGATCGTCTGAAAGACAATTTGGTGCGCGGCTAGTATATCTGTTCCCAAAATGCCCATTAAGTAAGTTGTAGTAGTAAATAAACCAATTTCAAAAGCAAACGATATAGCAATAGGAACTCCCAGCCAAATTAATTCTTTAAGAATTTTCGGCTCAAACTGCTGCAAATTTTTAAATAAATTAAAGGCTTTTAGTTGCTTGTGCTGGCAAATATAAACGATTAGTAGCGTTAGCATTAACCATTGAGACAACACGCTTGCCCAAGCAATACCTCCAATTCCCAAGGCTGGAAAACCTAACTTACCAAAACCTAAAACATAATTACCCGCCGCATTAAACAGCGTCCCAACAACAACTACAAGTGTAATTATCCCCGGCTGAGACAGAGAAGACACAACGCTTTTGAGCATGGCAAACATTAAGGCTGGCAAAAATCCCCACACCATTATGTTTAAAAACGTCTTTGCCAACAATACAATGTTTTCCTCTAGTCCAAATCGCCTTAGACTATCTACTTGCCCAAGTAAAAACATTCCAGGAATTGCCAGTATTAAAGATAGCCAAATTCCCTGACCTGTTAGCTGTTGGATTCTTGCTTTATCCCCTCTGCCGTAAGCCTCTGCAATTAGCGGGCTAACACTGATCGCAATTCCTGTTGCTGTTACTAATAACGTTGTAAATGTTGTTGCAGCTAGTCCTCCCCCTGCCAAAGTTTCTTGTCCTAAATTGCCCATCATCACTGTATCGACAAATCCTGTAGCAGCTTGAGCAATTTGAGCGCTGGCTAGGGGAATAGTGAGACGTAGAGATTCTCTAATTTCTGTAGTGAGGCGGGAGTTGGCTAATAGTTTTAACATAATGAGCGATCGCACTTAAATTAACCTTGGTAGAAGGCTAATTACGGTAGCCACTGAAAAAAACAAACATTTCCTTTTTGCTCGACAATTTCTGCCCCCAAATGATGATAAAAACTAATCGTGCGAGTATTGCGATCGTCCGCCGTCCAAGCGAGGTGAGTGCAGCAATTATTTTTGGCTTCTTGAGCTAAATAACTCATTAACACCGTACCTGCTTTTTTGCCTCTAAAGCTTTCGTCTACATACAAATCGTCAAGCCAAATACTCGGCAAACCTTTAAACGAGGAGTATCTATAGTAGTACAAAGCAAAGCCAATCGGTTGCTCTATCTCAGCAAACAAAACTTGCGCGAAAGGCGGATAACTAAAGATAGTTTGACAAATTCTCTCGGCTGAAGTTGTAATTTCCCCGGAAAAAGCGCCCATATTGCGGTCAAAATTGGCTTTTTTCTCAATAAATGCCAAAATTATTTCCACATCCGCGATCGCTGCTAGACGTACTTTTATTTCAGTATCTTTATCGCTCATGATACTTCTTTAGTTTCGGTTTTATACCCTTGAGTCTCAAACTTAGCGATAGAAGACAGTATTTTGGGCGTTGCTTAATTAAAGGATGAAAGAGGAGATGAAAAGGGGACAAGGTGATAAAGAGAAGCTTCTTGGCTTGGGTTACTGCAAAGGGATAATCGTATCTATATTCAGCAATGCCGGAATTAGCTCAAAAAATTTTCAAGTGTCTGTTAGTTTAGTTTAAACTTTGCATAAAAATACTAATATCAGAAATGTAAACCTTGAGGGGCTTATTACATAAGGCATGGAGAATAGGAGACTCGAACCCCTGACCTCTGCGGTGCGATCGCAGCACTCTACCAACTGAGCTAATTCCCCGTTTATTCAGTTCTCTATTTTAGCATTTGTCGGAGCAGGGCTGCAAACATCTATTTTTTCTCTCGTAAGACTTTCTGCACTCGTTCTATTTCTAGATCGTACAGGTAATCTACCGTCCAATTTGCTTGACGCTGAAGCATATGAAAAGGATAGGTATTCGCCACTGCTACTACGGCAATTCCAGCTTGTTTAGCAGCTTGGATGCCTGCGGGGGTGTCTTCAATTGCCAAACAGTCGGTAACTTGTAAATTGGTATTAGGGTAGAGTTCTTGGAGGCGTTCTACAGCCAATAGATAGCCATCGGGCGCGGGTTTGCTAGTATTTATATCGTCTGCGGCTACGATCGCATTAAAGTATTTGGCTAGATTTGTACTATTGAGTACAAGCTCTACTTCTGTACGAATAGCACCTGTAACTACGGCTAACTTGATGTTGCGGCTTGTTAGTTGATAAACCAAGTCTTCCAAACCTGGATAAATTGGCAACTGCTCCGATTTTTCGTGCCAGAGTTTTTGATAAGCTTGGGCTTTGCGATTGATGAGTTCGGTTAAATAATCTTCGCTAACTACTCTACCGCGATTAGTTAATAATTCTTGCAAACAAACGCGATCGCTTCTACCCAAGCATACCTGTCTAAATTCCCCTGGTTGGGGGCGCAAATTTTCCCCCAGCAAAATCTGCTCTATTAGTTGCTCGTGTAAGGGTTCATCGTTAATAATGACACCGTTAAAATCAAATAAAACTGCCTTCAAACTCATAACTTTTTAGTAACCGACGGCGGGTATCCAATCCGCATCAACAGCATACTCTTTTGTTGGCGCTAATGGTTTGACGGCGCGAGTTACTTGATGGATAAACCAATAGTCTAGAGTTTGCACGGCAGCAAAACCCGCTTTATTCATCCAATTATCTAAACTTGCGGCAGCATATTCGCGAATATAGGGTTCTTCAAATATGTTACTTAACCACTCTAAATTGCGTATAGTTTGCTGATTGCCATCTAGGATTGCTACTTCTCCCCCGGCGGGTAATAAGCGGAAGCCTTCATGCAGTATTGTTTGAGATACCGCCGTTGGCGTTTCATGAAACAACAACGAAGCTGTAACTAAGTCGAAACTAGCATCTTTAAACCCCGTTTGTTCGGCGTTTCCCTGCACCCAATGAATATCTAAGCCTGCTTCTTTTGCTTTATGACTTGCTCGAACTAGCATATAAGGCGATAAATCTAAGCCAATTACTTCCGCACTAGGAAAAGCTTTTTTGAGCATTAGGGTAGTTGAACCCGTACCGCAACCTAAATCTAAAATTCGCTTCGGTTTTGATTGCAGGGAATCTATGAGAAACTGGCGAACTAGGTTTTCGCCGGGAGGTAATACATATTGGGTAATAGGATCGTAAGATACGGCTGCGCCAGCAGTTAAATAGCCGCCTTTAATTCCGTGAAAATTTTGGCTGCTGTAGTAATCGGGAATTGCGATATTTGGGCTTTGAAAAGCTGCGCCCTCTTGTTCCCAATCTACACTTTTGTAGTAGCGCTGCAATTCTTCTTCATTAATAAAAGAGCGAACTATAGGAGATAAAAAGCGTTCCCAAAGCGTGTCTTGACGTGCCATAGAGTTTAGTAGGTGTATTAGAGATGTCCCTTTTACAAATTTTAATATATTGCATGGGTTGGGGGGATAGGCGATCGCCATGCAACACTAGAATCA
>JAPJOW010000296.1 GCA_030826005.1 Aliterella sp. RAGGC_92 | reverse complement strand
GCTATACTTACTGATTAATAAACTTAAACGATCGCCTTAAAACCTATTGATTAATACCTTTTTTGGCAGCAATTTTAATAATAAATAAAAAAGAGGAAGTCAATTAATTAACTTCCTCTAGTTATTGCTAGATATTTTTTCTAAGCTTGGTTTAAAACCAAAGTTATCTAAAGAAATTTGGGAAAATTTCTTAATTAATATGCTAGACCCATGCTGCGTGTAGTTTCTGCACCCAAGTAAACCCGGATGCTTAAAAAGTCGGTAGGACAAGCAGTTTCGCACCGCTTGCAGCCTACGCAATCTTCTGTACGTGGCGATGAGGCAATTTGACCAGCTTTGCAGCCATCCCAAGGCACCATCTCTAAAACGTCTGTAGGACAGGCGCGGACGCATTGGGTGCAGCCGATGCAGGTATCGTAGATTTTGACTGTATGAGACATCGAATCAAAACTCCTAACAAGCGTTGTTATTAGTTACAAACTCATAATTAAGGCATAGTCTACCGCACAGGCACTCCCACCACTAGCAAAAGGCTACAGAACTTTAAAATCCGTAATATTCAAAGTTTTAGGCGATCGCACGTTTGAATTTTGGGCATACTAGGTGTGAGCCATTGTTTAAGCTTCTATGACGTGGATAAATCAAAACCCAGAACAGCAGGCGCGCGATCGCATCGATCAGCTTCTACAAGAGGCTGGCTGGAGCATTCAAGACAAAAATAAGATTAATTTAGCTGCTAGTGTCGGTGTGGCGATTCGGGAGTATCCCACCGATACGGGAATTGCTGATTATGTCTTGTTTGTAGATCGTCAAGCTATAGGAATTGTCGAAGCCAAGCGCGAGGAAGAAGGACATCGCTTGACGGTAGTAGAGGAGCAATCAAGAGGCTACGCTAATAGCAAGCTCAAATACCTCAAAAACCAGCCTCTACCCTTTGTTTATGAAAGTACAGGGGTTTTGACTCGGTTTACCGATAGACGCGATCCTAAGCCTCGTTCTCGTCCAGTTTTTTCTTTCCACCGTCCCGAAACATTCCTTTCTTGGTTAAAGCAAGCAGCGTCTTTAAGAACCCGATTGCTCGATATTCCGGCGCTCAATCCTGACAGATTGCGAGAGTGTCAAATCCGCGCTGTGAATAATTTGGAAGTATCTTTTAAAGCTAGTCGCCCTCGTGCTTTGATTCAAATGGCGACGGGAAGCGGTAAAACTTTTACAGCTATTACTGCGGTTTATCGCTTGCTTAAGTATGCTAAGGCGGAACGGGTTTTATTTTTGGTAGATACAAAGAACCTGGGAGAGCAAGCAGAGCAAGAGTTTTTGAGTTATACGCCTAATGATGACAATCGTAAGTTTACGGAGTTGTACAACGTCCAACGGTTGAAATCGAGTTATGTAGCGACTGATAGCCAGGTGTGTATTACGACAATTCAGCGCTTGTATTCGATTCTCAAAGGGGAGGAGTTGGACGAAAGAGCAGAACAAGAAAATCCTAACGAATTAGTACAGATCAAAGCGCCGTTGCCTGTAGTTTACAATCCTAAGATCCCAATTGAGTTTTTTGATTTTATTGTTATTGATGAGTGTCATCGCTCTATTTACAACATTTGGAAACAGGTAATTGATTACTTTGATGGGTTTTTGATTGGTTTAACTGCAACGCCAGATAAACGCACCTTTGGCTTTTTTAATGAAAACCTCGTCAGCGAATATTCTCACGAGGAGGCTGTAACTGACGGTGTGAACGTTGGATATGACGTTTATACTATCGAGACGGAAATTACTAATAGGGGTAGCCAAATTGTTGCTCAAGAGTTTGTAGACAAGCGCGATAAAATGACTCGTCAGCATCGTTGGGAACAGTTGGACGAAAGTTATACTTATTCTGGCAAGCAGTTAGACCGAGATGTTGTTAATCCTAGCCAAATTCGCAATATTATCCGCACGTTTAAAAACAAACTTTCTGAAATTTTCCCCAATCGTGAAGAAGTCCCTAAAACGCTGATTTTTGCTAAAACCGATAGTCACGCTGAAGATATTATTCAAACTGTGCGAGAGGAGTTTGGCGAAGGTAATGCTTTTTGCAAAAAGGTGACGTATCAATCGGTAGAAGATCCTAAGTCTGTATTAGCTCAGTTTCGCAATGATTTTTACCCGCGAATTGCTGTAACGGTAGATATGATTGCGACGGGTACAGATGTCAAACCTTTGGAATGCTTGCTATTTATGCGCGATGTGAAAGCGAGTAACTATTTTGAGCAAATGAAGGGAAGGGGTACGCGCACTTTGGGGGAAGATGACTTGAAAAAGGTTACTCCCTCGGCGATTTCAGCTAAAACTCATTTTGTAATTGTCGATGCTGTGGGTGTTACTAAGTCTTTGAAAACCGATAGTCGTCCTTTGGAGAGGAAGCGTACTGTACCAATTAAAGACTTGATGATGGGGATTATGATGGGCGCACAGGATGAAGATGCTTTTACGTCTTTGGCGGGGCGTTTGGCGCGGTTGGAAAGACAAATAACTCCTCAAGAGCAAGAGCGGGTAGCTACGTTGACTAATGGGTTGAATTTGGGGGAAATTGCCAAATCTTTGTTAAATGCCTACGATTTTGACAAAATAGCTGAAAAAGCGCGGCAAGATAGTCAGCGTTTGGGGGTTGAAGTTACTAATGTAGTGGTACAGCAAGAGTTGATTAGTTCTGCAAGTTCGGTGTTTACAGGAGAGCTAATTGATTATTTGGATAATGTGCGGCGAGTTCACGAACAAATTATTGATACGGTGAATATAGATTCGTTGCAGTTTGCAGGCTGGAATGTGGATGCAAAAGAGCGGGCGGAAAGTTTGGTAAGGGATTTTACGGCGTATATTGAGGCAAATAAGGATGAAATTGCGGCGCTGAAAATCTTTTATAATCTGCCTTACCAGCAACGGACGGTTACATATCAGGCGATTCGAGAACTGTTAGAAGTTATTAAACTTACTAAACCGCAGCTTGCGCCTTTGCGGGTATGGCAAGCCTACGAGCAGATTGAGCAAGTAAGTAATGGCAAAAATCCGCTTAATGAGTTAACGGCTTTGGTGGCGTTGATTCGGCACGTGGTGGGGATTGATGCTACTTTGACTAGCTATGAAAATACTGTAAATCGCAATTTTCAGGAGTGGGTATTTAAGAAACAGGCGGGAGCATTAAAGTTTAGTGAGGAACAAATGGAGTGGCTAAGGATGATTAAGGAGCATATTGTAAGTTCGTTTCATCTTGAGCCAGAAGACTTAGATTATGCGCCGTTTGATGCTAGAGGCGGTTTAGGAAAAATGTATCAGCTTTTTGGGGATGAGATGAATGCGATCGTTTTGGAGATGAATCAGGCGTTGGCGGTGTAGGGGTGGGTTCGCCCCCTAGCCCCCAAGTTTGGGGAAACTGGACTTTTAGCCCCCAGGATTGGGGGTTGGGGGCGGATTTTATGGGTAGGTCGGTTAGCGAGAAAATATAGTAAAGAATGATTGATGTAAATAGTAAGGAACTACCGAAAGGTTGGTGCTGGGTTCAACACAAAGACATAGCAAAAATTAACCCTAAACTGCCATTTAATGACATAGACGATAGTACATTGGTATCTTTTGTACCTATGTCAGCAGTTGAGACGGTTTCTGGAAAATATGAGTTATCACAAATACGAAAATTTGGAGAAGTAAAGAAAGGATATACGCCATTTATTGATAGTGACTTAATCTTTGCAAAGATTACTCCTTGTATGGAGAATGGAAAAATTGCAGTTTTAGACAATTTAACGAATGGTGTAGGTTTTGGCTCAACAGAATTTCATGTTTCCCGATTAACAAGTCTCACCTATGGGAAATATTTATTTTATTTTTTGATTCAAAAGGCTTTTAGGAGAGATGCCCAACAACACATGACGGGTAGTGCGGGTCAACTTAGAGTCCCAAAATCATACTTTGAACAAATTTTTATTCCTCTCCCTCCTCTTGCTGAACAACATCGCATCGTTGAGAAACTCGATGAATTATTTTCTGACCTTGACAAAGGAATTGAAAGCCTAAAAACTACTCAACAACAACTAAAGATTTATCGACAAGCAGTGCTGAAATGGGCATTTGAGGGAAAACTTACAGCGAAGTGGCGGGAAGAAAAAAAGCACAAAGGTGAGCTTAAAAGTGCTGATGAGCTTTTAGATCAGATTAAAGCAGAACGAGAGAAACGCGATCGCACTCAGCTACAAGAATGGCACGAAGCTGTTAAAACTTGGGAAGCGAATGGAAAACAGGGAAAGAAACCAGCGAAGCCGAATAAAACTAAGGAAGTAAAGGCACTTAGTAAACTAGAGATTGCTAAGTTGCCAGAATTGCCAGAGAGTTGGACTTGGATACATCTTGAAGAAATTTTAAATAAGATTGAAG
>JAPJOW010000295.1 GCA_030826005.1 Aliterella sp. RAGGC_92 | reverse complement strand
AGTTCATCAAACCCTGGCTTGGGCGAGAGAGTGGGCAGGATAGTTAGATAGGGGGGGAATTGGATATGCAAATTACATTCCCGAACGCGATGGCTTATTGTCAGCTTTGTATTTGCTAGAGGCGATTTCTGTCGAAAAAATGGATTTAAGCGAACTCTACAAAGGCTTGCAAGTTAGGACAAACTTTCATTCCGCTTACGATCGCATAGATTTACCTTTAGCAAGTATGGATGTACGCAGTCGGCTGTTAAATCAATTGCAAACTCAGCCTCCTCAAGAAATTGCTGGTAAAGCGGTGGTAGATTGTCTCAGCATTGACGGCTACAAGTTTCGTTTAGCCGATGACAGTTGGCTCATGATTCGCTTTAGCGGTACAGAACCCGTGTTGCGTTTGTATTGCGAAGCCCCCACTATTGGGCAAGTTCATCAAACCCTGGCTTGGGCGAGAGAGTGGGCAGGATAGTTAGATAGGGGGAGACGAGGGGACGCTTAATTTATCTTTGGTTTTGGTATTTATGAGTTCAAAATTGCTAGTGGTAGCTACGGGCAATCCTGGTAAGTTGCAAGAGATGCAAGCTTATTTAACGGGTTTGGATTGGGAATTGCAACTAAAGCCTGATGACTTAGAAATTGAGGAAACTGGGGCAACTTTTGCTGAAAATGCTTGTCTCAAAGCTTCACAAACTGCCAAAGTTACCGGAAACTATGCGATTTCCGATGATTCTGGTTTAGAAGTTGCTGCTTTAAATGGCGCTCCGGGCATTTATTCGGCGCGTTATGGCTCAAGTGACTCTGACCGAATTTCTCGGTTGTTAAAAGAGTTAGGAGATACCGCAAATAGACAAGCGCAGTTTGTTTGTGCGATCGCAGTTTCTTATCCAAACGGGGAAATTGCCTTGCAAGTATCAGGTATTTGTACGGGTGAAATTATCTATAGTCCTAGGGGGACGGGAGGTTTTGGCTACGATCCAGTTTTTTACGTCCCCGCGTCTCAAAAAACCTTTGCTGAAATGTCTAAAGCAGAAAAGCACAAAATCAGCCATCGCGGACAAGCCTTCCAAGCATTGCTTCCCCAATTGCAAAAACTTAAACAGTAAAAGGAAAGGGAAACAAGTCAAAACTTAGTTTCTCCTTGTCCCCTTATCTCTAAACAGCTTCGAGATTCTTTTCCCCTGTACGAATGCGTATTACCTGCTCCACCGGAGAGATAAAGATTTTGCCATCGCCGATTTCTCCAGTTCTTGCCGCCGCAATTACTTTATCGACTACCATATCTACTTGACTATCTTCAACGACAATTTCTACTTTCAGTTTTTGCAAAAACTCTACAGTATACTCCGAACCGCGATAGCGTTCGGTTTGTCCTTTTTGTCGTCCAAAACCTCGGACTTCGGAAACTGTCATTCCCACAATTCCAGCGTTGACTAGAGCTATTTTTACTTCATCTAGTTTGAACGGTCGGATAATGGCTTCAACCTTTTTCAATTTCTTCACTCCTTACTGCGTGTAACACTTTATTATGAGAGTTTATCAAGTATTTCCATCGGTACAATACTAGAATATTTCCCTAACTCAAATTGTGATAAATTAAACCCGCTAGTCCCAGCGTATTTAATATCCAAAAACATTAAATATCATTCAACCGTACAAGCAATGCGTAGCAACTAATACAGTTTGCTTCAACTTATCGACTGCGTACCATTGGACGCATCATAAAATAGCCTGCGCCAAAAGCTGTCACCATAATTAATACAATAGCGATCGCCAGCGACCAACCGCTAATTTCGGTAACTTTTTCCGGCGATTGGCGGCGATAGCGCCCTTGTTCAGTCTCGGTAACTTCCGGCGATAAACGTTGAGGAGAAAAAGGTAATACTTCTGAGGTGTTAGAGAGGGGATGATTAGCTTTTTGAGCATAATTTGCCTGTCGCCAGTACAAAACTGAGTCTATAGCTTTATCCAACTGTTGTTGCAATTGTTGATTTTGTCTGAGTAATTGCTGATTTTGAGCATTTAAAGCCTCAGCTAACGCTTTAGCAGCTTGTAACTCGGTGGCTAATTCCTTGTACACCGAGACGGGTACAGAGGGCGCGGCGGCGACAGTAGAGGGCGGTAAATTCCGATCTGGGGTAGGGCGCGATCGCATGGGCAAATTTGCTTAAAGGTTGATATGCACGCTGTAGCTACAGCTAGTCTTTAAGACTATGCCCAACGATACTGGAAATTTGAACAATTTGAACGATATTTTTCTAAAAATGTATAAAGTTTTAAGCTTTAGTCTTCATTCCCATTGCAAAGGGCATAAAAGTGACCTACAGGCCCTTGTCCTCGTCCGATACTTAAAGAATGCTGCAAAGCTGTTGTAACGTAATTTTTTGCTCTTTCCACCGCCACAAACAAGTCTTGAGACAAAGCTAAATTAGCAGCGATCGCCGCAGCTAACGTACATCCCGTACCATGAGTATTGTTAGTATCGACCACTGTTGTTGTCAAAGTCTCCATTTGTCGCCCGTCAAACCACACATCAACGCCACGCAAATCGCCTTTCATCCCTCCACCCTTGACTAACACCGCTTTTGCACCCTGCTTGTATATACTTCTAGCGGCATTTTGCATATCTGCTAGAGTATGAATTTCTAAACCTGTAAGTAATTGGGCTTCGTAGCGATTGGGAGTGACTATTAGTGCTTGGGGAATGAGAATATCTCGCATAGATGCGATCGCGCTATTATCAATTAACTGCGCCCCTGTACGCGATACCATTACTGGATCTACTACTAATTTATCAATTTTTAAGCTTTTTACTTGCTCTGCTACCGCCGCAATAATTTCTTTATTTAGCAGCATTCCGGTTTTCGCCGCTTGCACGCCAATATCTTCTACTACAGCCTGCATCTGCGCTACAACTGATTCTAGAGGCAGCGCATCTACTCGCGTTACTCCTAAAGTATTTTGCGCTGTTACGCACGTTACAGCGCTCGTTCCATGCACGCAGTGAAAAGCAAAGGTGCGTAAATCTGCTTGAATCCCCGCACCTCCTCCACTATCTGAACCTGCAATTGTTAAAGCAACTTTTACCACAGATTTTTATTTAGATACTTAATACTTGTTCGCGTTGGTTTTGATAAACTTTGGGCAATCCCCACCAAGGAACATTAGGATATTCGTGGTGTTCGTAATGGTAGCCAAAATGATAGCAAGTAATAAACGATAACCAAGTTGGTAAAGGGTTTGTTTCGGCGCAATGGATATTTTTATATCCCCCGTTCGGCTCTTTATGGGGTGTAAATGTTCCAAAATAAAACAGTTGTACCGAACTTAAAATTGAGGGAATAACCCAAAACAAAGTTAGATTTTTTTCGGGGATATGTAGCGTAAATAAAATGACGTTGAATAAAGCCATTAATGATAGTAGCCGCGTCCAACTCCAATAACGCAACATAAAATAAAAATACCAAGCAAAAAAGTTTTTGTGCTTACTGTTGTGAAAATCTGGATCTAATTCGCTGGCGGGGTTGTGATGATGAAGCCAATGTTTTTTTTGCAGTTTTTCGTAATCAAAAAGTGCATACAAGCCTACAGCTAAAGCCCCGACAAAGTTATTTATCTTGAGATTGCAAGGATATACAGCCCCGTGCATGGCATCATGGGCAGTAATAAATAAACCTGTATAAAGGAACGTTTGTAATGCTATTAGTGGTATGAGAAATAAATTATTAATTTCCGATACATCAAAGGACATCAATAAGCACAAACTTAATGCCCATATACCAATAATGGCAAAAGCCACTAAAAGCCCGCTATACGAATTTTTACTACTTACCATTCGCCTATTTTCTCAATCGCCGGATAAATTTTATCATTTCTTCATCTTATCTTGACAACTGCACCTAATGGTCTGTCCTTAGATACATTGACTTTCAATCTACTTTTTTCGGGCTAAACGGTGTTAGTGTATACCCAAAATATACAATTTGCAATAAATCCATAATTTTAACTTTTTATAACTGTGCGGGTAGATTCTAGAAAGCAAGTTTAGTATGTGCTATTAAACAAATGTAATTGACTAATTTAGAATTTAAAAATTTCTACCGAGGGAGAGAGGTAGAAAATAAGCTGCAAAGAACTAATAGATATTATTAAAACAAGTATTTTATTAAAGTATGTCTCCCACCGTTTTAATTACTGGCGCTTCTCAAGGCATTGGCAAAGCAACGGCTCAATTATTTGCTCAAAACGGTTACAATCTTGTGATGGCATCGCGGCGCGTAGAGCCTTTAACTGCCGCAGCGCAGGAAGTAGAAGCTTTAGGACAGAAGGTTTTGAGCATTCCTTGCGATGTTAGAGATCCTCAGCAAGTAGCGAATCTAATTAATAAAGCATTAGCAGAATATGGCAGCATTGACGTACTAATT
>JAPJOW010000294.1 GCA_030826005.1 Aliterella sp. RAGGC_92 | reverse complement strand
GTATTAAGTTACTATGAATAATTAAATATAATTACAAATTCTGTTTTAATGTCTCTTTTAAGAGTAAGCGTTCCTTGTAGTTGCCGAGTTAAGGCTTTAACTAATTGCAAACCTAAAGAAGTTGTTTTATCAATGTCGAGGTCAGGGGAAATGCCTATGCCATCATCACTAACTGTGAGATTAACGTAATTATTTTCTAAACGCAGGCTAATATTAATTTCACCTTTTCGATTCCCCGGAAAAGCGTGTTTTAAAGCATTAGAAATTAGTTCGTTGAGCATCAAACCACAGGGAATTGCTGTATCAATATTAAGGTAAATTTCATCGATAGCTGTTTTAACTTGAATAGCAGAATTATAAATATCGTAGGAATTACATAAATTGGCTACTAAATTTTGGACGTATTGGGCAAGGTCAATTTTTGCTAGGTCTTCAGACTGATAAAGTTGTTCGTGAATCAAAGCCATCGAACTAACTCGATTTTGACATTCTTGCAGAATATTTTGAGTTTTGGGATCTTCCAAACGGCTAGATTGAAGACTGAGTAAACTTGTAACGATCTGCAAATTGTTCTTGACGCGGTGGTGAATTTCTTTAAGTAAAACAACTTTCTCCGTAAGAGATGCTTGAATTTGCTCCTCTGCTAATTTGCGATCGCTCATGTCTACAACTGTGCCGATAAAGCGGTAAGCTTGTCGGTTTTGATATAAGACTTGTCCCATTGATAACAGCCAGCTTAGAGTCCCATCAGTCTTTAATACCCGGTACTCCATAATAAACTCACCATTGCTATTCGGGTTCAAAGCTTGTTGCACGCGTTGGTTAAGCGGTTCTCGATCTTCTAGATAAATTAGTGCGAGGCAATCCTCATAGCTTGTTTCTGCGGCGGTTTCTGGTGGTATACCAAACACTGCCTTGAAGCGATCGCTTATAACTATGACTTCGGTAATCAAGTTCCAGTCCCAAGTCCCCAGCTTTGTAGACTCCACAGCTAACCGCAACCGTTCTTCGCTTTCCCCTAGCGCCTGTTCTGCTTGCTTTTGGTCTTCAATGTCGGTACAAGTACCGTACCACTTAATAATCTCCCCCGTTTCGTTGTGATGGGGTAAGGCGCGGGTCAGAAACCATCTATATTTACCATCAACACCACATACGCGCTGCTCGATCTCGTACTCCTGAGTCTGAGCTAATGCCGCTTTCCATGCTGCGAGCGTGCGTTCTCGATCTTCAGGATGCAACACTTTTATCCATCCATCGCCATCAACTTCGTGTGGTGTTAAACCCGTGTACTGTTGCCAACGCTTGTTGCTGTAGTCGATAGCCCCATCAGAAAATCCAGACCAAACCAACTGAGGCATAACTTCAGACAAAACTTTAAATTGCGACTCACTCTCTTGTGCCTTTTCTTCTGCACGTTTGCGCTCGGTGAGTTCCCGATTGCTCATAATGCCAGCAATTAACACAAGTCCAAATCCCACAACGCTGCTAAGAACTATGACAAAAACTGTAAGTTGTGCTTGCTTTTCTGCCTGCTGACTTCGCACCTGCAATAGCCGATTTTCTTGGGCGGCAATCTGGGCGCTAATGGTGCGGATCTGCCCCATTAACTGCATTCCCCGATCGGTGTTAACTATCTGCAATGCTGCTGCTAGTCCTTTATTTTGCCGAAAGTAGATCGTCTGCTTTAGCTCAGGAAGTTTTGCCTCTACTAGCAAATTAAGCTTATCTAGCTGTTGTTGTTGGCTAGGGTCATCGGAGATTAATTGCCGCAGTTGTTTGATTTTTAGCCCAATTATGTCAACAGCATGGTGATAGGGCTGCAAATAGCGATCGTTGCCTGTGAGCAAGTAACCTCGTTGTCCAGTCTCGGCATCTGTCACCAAGTTGAGGATTTCTTGATTTTTGTTAAGCGCCGTCTGGGTCTGGTCTACCCACTTTTGGGATTGCTTGAAGTTAAAAAATTGCAGATACGAAACTACACCAATACTAACTAGGAGCAAAAGGGCAAACCCAGAGCCTAGGGTTGCCGTTTTATTCACCAGCCATTTTTTATTACCTTTGCTGCCGTCCATATATTAATCCTTGCGACCTGCCAACGGGCGCGAAAATTATTGAAATATAAAATTAATGTCGCAATTTTAAGAGAGATGGGATTGGTAGAACTTGATAATAAAGCAGGTTTTCCCCTCACCACTTTCTATATGAATAGAACCGTTGAGGGAAACTACTAATTTTTGAACTAACGCTAACCCTAAGCCCGTACCGCCTTGATTGTAGAAGTCGCTGTTAGGAAGACGATAAAAAGGCTCAAATAGCCGCGACAGTCCCTCCGCAGGGATTTCTACACCGCTATTGCAAATGCTAATGAAAAAGTACGGTAGCCCCCGGAGTTTATTTTCAGCTTCCATTGCCGGAGGTTTTAAAGTCACTGCAACAGTTATTTGTTCTTTTGGTGGTGTGTATTTACACGCATTATTTAATAGTTCGCTAAAAATGCGATGAAGACTAGGTAAATCGGACATCAATGGTGGCAGATTAGGGTCTATATGCAGTTTTAGATTTAATTGCCGCTCTTGAATGCGATCTTGAAAACTCTGGGTTACTTGCAAAATCCACTCTGCAAGGGAATGGAACTCAATTCTAGTGGGTAAATATCAGCATTGAGTCGCTGCAAATCTAATAAATCGTTGACTAAATGCAGTTCGCGATCGCACTGAGTACCTAAAATTTCTACATACTTAGCTAAAGATTGAAAATCTGAATTAGTTTCCAAGGATAGTAACCCTTGACGATCGAGAACTAATTACAGCATTTTTATTGCCATTTTAATGTTGGTAAGTGGCGATCTTAGTTCGTGGGAAACGGTGTTAATGAAATTATCTTTAAGCTCGTGCAGGCGTTCGAGTTCTGCCTTTTCTGCGTGCAACTGTTTAGCTTGTTCCAACGCGCGATCGCGTTCTTGGGCTTGATGTCGGGTAGTTATATCGCGAAAGACTAGCACCGCTCCAGCCATCGCCCCAGAGAAATTGCGAAAAGGGGCAATACTGCTAGAAATCGGAATAGTGTTGCCATTTTTGGTCAGTAATAGCAGGTTGGTTTCTAAGTAATTGACAATGCCTCGCTCTAAAGTATCAGTTACGGGATTTTCAATAGGAGTACGAGTTTGAGCTTCAATCGCATTAAAAACATCCATAATCGAACGATCTTTTGCTTGGGCGGAAGTCCAATCAGTGATGACTTCCGCCATACAATTGAGGTACTTAATTTTTTGCTTTTCGTCCATGACAATTACGCCATCGCCCATGTCATTAAGAACGGCGTTTACCCAGCGTTCGCGATCGCAGCGCTGCAATGCCGATTCGATCGCTACATACAATTCTTGCTTTTTAATTGGTTTGAGTAGATAACCAAAAGGGGCAGTTAGCCGCACTCGTTCTACCGTACTGCGATCGGAATGCCCGGTAAGGTAAATTACTGGAATTTGAAACTGTTTCCAGATTTGTTCCGCCGCTTGAATACCGTCCATTTCACCTTGGAGGCGGATATCCATTAGCACCAAACTAGGCTGTAACTCGCCAGCACGAATAATTGCCTGTTCTGCGGAAGCAACGACGGCGGGGACTTTGTAATCTAGCGACTCTAAGATTTCCTGTAAGTTTAGAGCAATAATGCTTTCATCTTCAACAATTAAAATCCGCGCTGCTATTTTATTTGTTGCTTTTACATCAATATTTGTCATGGGTTTAGCGTGCTGTTGTCAGCAGATACTCTCCTTTTGAGCAAAGAATCAATATTTTGCACCTTGTTTATCTCAGCAAAGAGCTTATTTGCTGAAACTGCCTGTTTAGTAACCTTCTTACACGAATAATTTTTTGCCCCCTGGGAAACTGAGTTAAAAGTCCCCCAACGCATGGGGGATTTAGGGGGCGATCTTGGATTCATGCAAACGTACCCAGGCAAGATAAATTAAAACTTTAGTTTGTTATCCGTTTTGCTTGAGAGCATAGTTAATAGTTTTGCCTTATAAATTTTTCCCCGACTATAGCAATCATCAATAATTGATGAGAAGTACCTAAAAGAATAAAAATCACGAATTTATTACTAGGAGACTAGCCTAAATAATGATTTAGGCTCGAAATGAGTTTTTAAGGGAGTTGTATTGTCTCCGTAAAGACTCTTGACATATTGGTTAGCGATGCGATCGCCTATGTTTGTTTTAAATAAGTGAATAATTTAGGTAGTTGAGCAATTAAAGGTTCAATAATTAAATTTTTCATAACTACCCATAGAGTAGTTTGCCTAAAGTAAATGATTCCTCTGTGTTTTTACTATTGTTTAGGCAAAAATTTAGAATTTCCCCCGTGTTTCTACTGAAACTTACGTTGGGATGAATTGTTAAAATGTCGTAACTTTTTACCTGCCA
>JAPJOW010000293.1 GCA_030826005.1 Aliterella sp. RAGGC_92 | reverse complement strand
CTCCTAAACTTTTCAATGTGCTGCATTCACCCAAGAAATTACCAACTTTTTGATTAATAGTCAAAGCTTCTTGTAGACAATTTTTTGCTTTTGGGTAATCTGCATTTTTAAGATAAAGTTCTCCTAAGTGAGAGAGAGTTTCACCTTGATTTGAAATAGTTTTAATCTCGCGTTCGAGTCCTAACGCAAGTTCGTAATAACTCAAAGCATTTCGATCGTCATCTAGGCTAGAGTAAAATAATCCAATGTTGTTTAAAACCGTAGCTTCTGTATCGCGGTCGCCCATTTTACTAGCTATGACTAAAGCCTCTTGATAAGTTTCTAAAGCCAGTTCATAATACTCGCAACGCCAATATATTTGCCCGATATTATTGAGTATAGTACTTACTTTTTTTACATTACCTATTTCTCGCTCTAATTCTAAAGCTTCTTGATAATATTTCAAGGCTTGCGAAAACTCACCCAAAAAGTGATACACTGCTCCGATATTATTTAATGTAATACCTTCCTTCTCTCTATTTCCTATTTCTTGACGAATTTCTAAAGCTTGGTGATAGTAATTTAAGGCTTCTTGGTATTGCCCTTGCTGGTCGTAAACTGCACCAAAATTGTGTATAACTGTAGCAATATTTGCGCGATCGCCTATACTTACAAATATCTCTAAAGCTGGTTGATAATACTTTAATGCTTGGGCATACTGTCCTAAATTACGGTAAACAGTTCCTAGATTGTTTAAAGAGCAAGCTTTACCTGCTAAATGGTTGGATTTTGTTTCTATTTTTAAACACTGCTGATGGGTTTCTAAGGCTTTGTCATACTGACTTAACCCACTATATATATGTCCTAAATTATTAAGATTGGCAGCTTCCCCATCTCGATTGTTCAAACTCCTATTGATTTCTAAAGATTGTTGATAGTTTTTTAAGGCTTCTTGATTTTGTCCCAATCTTTCATAAATTAAGGCAGTATTATTAAGAGTTTCAGCAATACCTATGCGATCGCCTATTTCTCTACGAATTATTAGCGAGTGATTGTAATAATGTAACGCTTCTGAATATTGACCTAAGTAATAATAAACCGTCCCAATACCACAAAGAGCATCAGTTTCGCTTTTGCGATTTGTGACTTGACGATGAATAGATAAAGCTGCATGATTGCATTTTAAGGCTTTTGTATATTCTCCTAAGTTGCGATAGGTAGTGCCAAAATGATTGAGCGTAATACCTTCGTTTTTTAAGTCTTTAATCTTTTGAAACAGAACTAAGGCGCGATCGAATTGCTTTAAGGCATCATAATAGTGTCCTTGATTGTTTAAAGCGTGTCCAATACTTAGATATCTCAATCCATTTACTTGCTGTCTTGCTCTAACAAACAAATTCATTTGTCGGCGAATTGCTTTGAGCAACTTAGACGCGCTCGACTTTAACACGCACAAAAAAGGTGGCATTTTCCGTAGTCTGTAAGAATACAAACTTATTATTCCCAGTTTGTAGAGTATAGTTGCAGGCGAAACTGTTTATAGCTACCAGCAGCTATGTTTACTCTCAAGTCAAATAACTACCATTCCAACTTACCAAAGGATTCTTGCGAAGATTGCGGTGCTGGTAGGTGATAGAAAAATAGCAAAAAAATCAGCGAGTAGAGAGAAATCTTTTTGTTCGATAAGGTGGGATGGGTAGATAAGTTTTTTCTATTTCTAGTTAGAGGTGCGATCGCTAAGAATATCCAACCACCAAACAACATCATGGCAGCGAAGGTTATAAAAGATAGAAGCATAAAGCCTCCTGATAGTAAAGATATACAATGAGTTAGTTTTCTATGCACAACCTAACAATTAAATCAAGCAACCGCAATATTTATTAACCAATAAAGGAAATTGTAACTAAACTATACAAGCTTCTCAGAAAACCTATAAGCTAGTTAACAGCTAAAACCTTTACGACAAAGGAATAGTAAGATATTACAAAGGTTGAAAGAGTATGAGAAAAAGTAGTGATGGCTCGTAAAAAATAAGGAAGAATCAGATTTCAGTTTGTAGGGAAAATACCTTTGGGCGGCAAGTCTGATAAATCAGCCAGTTAAAATCGCTAAAACCTAGCCATAGCAGCCGTTATCAGACCACCTTGCCAAAAACTACCCCGCTTTCGGCTCAATATCAGCTTTAGCGCCTCGATTGTCGAGAGAAAGCGATCGCACATCAGCATTAATTCCTACACTTTGCCAAGCAGAAGAAATTGCCCTTTCTACCCCAGTAGCCTGCATTTTATCTACCAAAGCAAGTAAAGTCGGGCCTGCACCACTAATAACCAAACCCAACGCACCCGCCTCTATAGCCGCCGATTGTACCGCCTCAAACCCATGAATCAGCCCTTGACGATAAGGTTGATGCAGCTTGTCTTGCAACGCCACTCTTAGCCAATCAGCGCGTCCAGTTTGCAAAGCGCGGATCAGTAAACCCAAATGCGCCGTATTAAAAATCGCATCCGCGCGGCTAACTTGATTCGGCAAAACCCGCCGTGCTTCAGCAGTTGAAAGCTCAAAATTGGGAATTGCAACTACAGGTACAATAGATTCATGCCAAGGTACATCGCAAATTGCCCAATTATTATCTCCACTCGCCGCCAACCTACAACCACCAAGCAAAGCGGGGACTACATTATCCGGGTGTCCTTCAATAGCGATCGCTAAGTTCATTATCTCCTCAGAACTCAAAGGCAATCCCGCTAAGTGATTTGCCCCCATTAAGCCCCCCACAATCGCCGTTGCCGAACTCCCCAAACCCCTGGCTAGAGGTACGTTTAACGCAATTTCAATATGTACAGGTGGAGTTTGTTCGCTTCTATGCTGGTAAAACTTGGTAAAGGACTGGTAGGCTAAATTGCTGTCATCAGTAGTTACTTTTTGTGCTTCCAAACCAGTAACAGATATTTTAAAACTCTCATTAGGAGTAAATTTAAACTGGTTGTACAAAGTCAAAGCCGCCCCAATACAATCAAAACCCGCCCCTAAGTTTGCAGTAGTAGCGGGAACAGTAATATTAATAGCCGTCATATAAATAAATTCCTACTTTTTTATTTCACCTTAGCCATCGTATAAGCATCGATGTACACGCCATCACGAAAAGCATTTTTTCTCAAAACACCTTCTTTTTCAAAGCCAAACTTTTCGTAGAGATGGATAGCAGCAGGGTTGTCTGTATTAACTTGCAATTCTAAACGTTTTAAATTCAACCAATTTTCCGCCAAATCTATAATTGCTGCCATCAACTTTGAGCCAATTCCTCTATTTTGGTAGTCGTCATGAACGAACATACCCAATTGTCCAACATGAGAGCGGCGATCGCTCAAAGTTTGCAAACTAATCAATCCTACAACTATTGATTGTTGGTTTTCCTCAATCACCGCTACTAGGCGATGAAAACCTACAGGTGAATTTTCTAAT
Source organism: Aliterella sp. RAGGC_92 (assembly GCA_030826005.1). Classification (GTDB taxonomy): domain Bacteria; phylum Cyanobacteriota; class Cyanobacteriia; order Cyanobacteriales; family Chroococcidiopsidaceae; genus Aliterella. Next base: position 999 of record JAPJOW010000293.1, on the reverse strand, counting down.
TTTTGCTTAATGCGATCGCGCGATTGGTAAGGTAATTGCAACGTTCCCCATTGACAAGAAGGCGCTAAAAATATCTCGGCGACATCTTCCCAATCAGCCATCTCAAAAGCCCGGACTTTTAGTTTAGTCATTGCTCAAAAAAAACGGGCAAACTACAACTTTGATCGCTAGTTTACCCGTTAATTGCAATAGTCTAAAAGTTGCTGTAACTTGCGATCGCATTTACTATTTTGTCTACCACCTCATCTATTGGTATGCTTCCTAATTCCCCAGAGGCGCGGGTGCGGATGCTGAGGCTGTTTGATTCCACTTCTTTAGCGCCCACAACAGCCATAACGGGAATTTTATCTTTTTCGGCGTTGCGAATCAGTTTACCCAAGCGCTCGTTACTGGTGTCGGCTTCAACGCGGATACCGCGCGATCGCAATTTTGCCGCTACTTCCACCGTAAAATCTCTCTGGGCATCGCTTACAGGCAATAATCTTACTTGTACGGGCGCAAGCCATAAAGGGAAATCTCCCGCGTACTCCTCTATCAAAATCCCAATTAGACGTTCTAATGAGCCAAAAGGAGCGCGGTGAATCATTACCGGACGCTTGCGAGTCCCGTCTTCAGCTACATACTCCAAATCGAATCGCTCTGGTAAGTTGTAGTCTACTTGTACCGTTCCTAACTGCCACTCTCTTTCTAAAGCATCGCTGAAAATAAAGTCGAGTTTTGGCCCGTAAAATGCCGCTTCGCCAATACCTTCAAAATGCTCCATACCAAGATTTTCTACCGCCCGACGAATTGCGCCTTGAGCTTTTTCCCAAGCTTCATCTGAGCCAATGTACTTATCAGAAGCCGGATCTCTAAAACTTAGTCTGGCTTTAAAGTTTTTGAGTTGCAAGCTTTTAAACACAGACAAAATTAAATCGACGACATTAAGAAATTCATCATCTAATTGTTCTGGCGTAACAAATAAGTGAGAATCATCTACCGTAAAGCCCCGTACTCTAG
>JAPJOW010000292.1 GCA_030826005.1 Aliterella sp. RAGGC_92 | reverse complement strand
GGGGGTTAGGGGGCGAAACCCTCTTGCTGTTCACGACTGATTTAGGATTGCTATAGGTGTATACGCCGTCAAAAACATTTCTGAGGCGGGATTAGGTATTTTGCAGTAAGTTAAAGTAGTCATAAGTTTTTTGCCACCGCTTTTAACTCCTCAACAATCTTTTTGTTTTTGTGGCTTCTGCTCCCATATAATCTAGCTGCAAATACTGTAATTATTTCTAATACGTCACTCGCTAAATCTTCTTCAAAACTAGCGTCCTCTGTCCTATTGATAATTACAACTTCACACCCAAATTGTTCGCATAAACTAAATATTAACTCACTACCAAATCTTAGCAATCTATCCTTGTGAGTTAATACTAATCTTTCAACTTGGTGGTCAGTAATTAGTTTAATTAATTTCTTTAAGCCGCGCTTGCTGTAATTTAACCCAGAGCCTAGATCGTCGATAATTTGGTACTGCCACCCATGCTGAGAACAAAACAATTCTAAGACTTGTTTTTGGCTTTCTAAATCTTGCTTTTGATCGGGACTACAAACTCTAGCATAACCAATAGTCAGAGAGTTATCGGCTTTAATGCCCAACAATTGAGCTAAATCGTATCGCCTATGTCCGTTAGCTGTTCTTTCCGGTACAAGCTTTCCTTCTACCTCCCAACGTCGAAGAGTGGAAGCGGAAACACCTTTAAGTTTTGCAGCTTCAGAAATAGTTAACTTACTCATACGGCTACTATAACTTATAATATGAGTAAGTTTAGAAAGAATTAGTTCATTATTTTGTTACTGTCTCCAACCCCGATTTCTGTAGGTGGTATTACCGCCTACATTCAAGAATTATTAGAGCAAGACGAACAACTATGCCAAGTTTGGATTACTGGGGAAGTTTCGAGTACTAATCACCACCGCCGGGGGCTATTTTTTACGCTCACCGATCCTCAAGATAAAGCCGCAATTAGTTGTGTCGCTTGGAATGGTCAATTAGAAAAATTGGCACAAATGCCTGTAACTGGAGAACAAGTTATAGTTTTAGGCAGTATTCGCCTGTATCCTGGACGCGGACAATATCAGCTAACAGTGTGGCAGAGTTTACCCGCCGGAGAGGGTTTATTAGCTCTACGTTATCGGCAGTTGCGCGGGTTTTTACAGGCAGAGGGACTATTTGACATAGAGCGTAAAAAGCCTTTACCCCCGCACCCGCAAACCGTAGCTGTGGTTACGTCTGCCGCCGCCGCCGCTTGGGGAGATATGCAAAAAACTTTAGGACAGCGCTACCCAGGGTTACACGTACTATTTTCTCCTGCAATTGTGCAAGGAGAACAAGCGCCAGCATCGATTGTTAAAGCTATAGAAAGAGTAGAAAAAGACGATCGCGCGGAGGTTTTAATATTAGCTCGTGGTGGCGGCGCAACAGAGGAATTAGCTTGTTTTAACGATGAAAGAGTCGTAAGAGCGATCGCCAACTGTTCAATTCCTGTAATTACTGGCATCGGTCATCAACGTGATGAATCCTTAGCCGATTTGGTTGCAGATGCCTATGCTCATACTCCCACCGCCGCCGCCGAACAAGTTGTACCAGAGCTTGCCAGCCTCTACGCCGAACATAAAGAGCGCTTGCAAGCTCTGCAACGAGCCGCTAATAGCCAAATAAACACCGTTCAAAATCGTCTTGGGCGTTTGCAAAGCCGCTTGCAACGCTTACCTTTAGAGCGGCAAATTCAGCAGCAAAAACAGCTAATTGCTTGGCAAAAGCAACAGTTAATCCAAGCAACGCAAAAACGCCTGCAAAATGCTAGTCAGTACAACAAGTTTTTGCAAGAGAAACTCGCAACTTTAGATCCCAAAGCAGTATTAAAACGAGGTTATGCGGTAGTGAAAACTGAAAATGGGGCGATCGCGCGATCGAGTTCTGAGTTAGCCTTGGAGCAAGAGTTACTTGTCCAACTAGGTACAGGTAGAGTTAAAGTCAAAGTAACAGAGATTTTCGATAACTAATGACTGATTCTCCCCGCGCTAAAAAGAAAACAAATTGGAATTATGAGGCAACCGTCGCCAAAGTTGAGAAAATTATCAGTCAACTAGAATCTGGGGAATTAGAACTTGCAGAAGTTTTTACAGAGTTTAGTACGGCGGTAGAGTATTTGCGCGAGTGCGAGGCTTTTTTAAATCAAAAGCAAGAGCAAATGACGTTGTTAGTTGAAACTTTGACAGAGCAGCCTGATTCTTTTTAATACCAAGTTGCAGTCAAAAATCTTAAAAAAAACTCTCGCTCATAGCACCACCAAAGTTAATCTTTGTATTGTTCGCCTGATGCTTCAAAGATTGGCGACTGGTTGCTATAGCCAAATAGGATCTATATATATAGTAAAAGTGGGTTAGTGGGATCTGCGATCAAAAGTCGGGTATAACAAGTTCAATCTTTCTCAATTTACTCCAAGTATATCCGCTTAAACCAAGCAGTACGCCGCAAAAAGCAAAGAGAGTATATTGCAGGGCAATCCCAGAACTATAATCGTTACCAAATAACCCGCCAAATATATTTGCAAGTATCCCTCCAGGTAGCATAGCAGGCTGGAAAACATTGTCAGCCAATGGGCCTGCGATCGCAAGTCCCATTGGTGCTGCAAGTTGAGTAATCAAATAACGATTAGCAAAGACTCGTCCTTGAATCTCTGGCGGGATTTTAGCTAACCAAATTGCTTGCTCGGAACTACTAATAGATGACCAAAAAACGGCGGTAAAAAAGCCAGCCAGCATCCAAGTTATCGGCAGATTTCCCAATCCAAACACTACCATACACCCATAACTTAATACTGTGCCTAACAACATTCCGTAAATGCGGCGTTTGAAGCCACCCCACACACTCAGCAATACTGCACCTACTAAACCACCCAAACCTATAGCAGATTGGACGCTGGCAAATATCGCCGTGTTGTTGTGACTGCGGGATAAAATTACTGAAGCGTGAATGCCAGAAATTGCATAATCGATAAAGTTGAAAATAAATAGAAATATTAATAGCGATCGCAAGCTAGGATTTTTTAATAGGTAGCGCCAACCAAAACTTAGATTTTGCCAAGGTTTTTGGCTTTCCAGTTCTCGATTAGGGGTGTATTGGGGGATTTGGACAAAATATATAGTGCAAAGAGCGATCGCAAAAGTAACAATATCAATGGTCAAAATACCTTGCAGACCTACAACATAATAAAGCGCTCCGGCTAGTCCTGGAGCAATAATATTTGAGCCAAATTGTCCTACATGGTTGCACATCGCCGCCGCCCGCGTGTAATGTTGTTTGGCGACAAGCGCCGATATAGAAGCGGAGTAAGCCAAATGCTGAAAATAGCCAAATAGTCCGCTAAAAGCGGCGGTAAGGTAGAGATGCCAAATTTCTAGGCGATTGGTTGTCAGTAAAATAAATATGGCAATAGTTGATATTCCGGCGGCGGCATCTCCTAAAATCATTAGTAATTTGCGATCGCATCGATCGACTAATATACCTGCAAACAATGCGGCAATTAATCTAGGAACTTGGGTAAAGAGAATAATTAAAGATAATGATGTAGCTTTACCTGTAATATTCCACGCCCAAATAGTCACAGCAAAATTAGTCATTTCTGAGCCAAGGATAGACCCTACTTGGCTGCACCAAATAATGATAAAGGTGCGGAGGTTATTTTTTTGAATATCTGCGGCGTTCAAAATTTGTATTCCGTACTTACAGCTTTGTTAAAGGCAGGATGTTCTTGCCAAGTTTTACAAACCTTTGCAGTAAAAACCCACCTATTGAGATTAATTGCTGTTGTAATTGTGCGCGCTTGATGCCACCAAAAAGCCGGGATAAATAGTATATCTCCTGGCTGCAATTTGGCTTCTAATCCATTAATTTCATTAAAGCTAGGGAATTTATCTAAATCTGGTTGTTGAGGATCGATTGGACTTGACCACAATTCATCGTCAATTTTGACAATTGATAATTTTTTGTACTCCTCTGGGGAAAAGAGTAAAAATGTTTTGTTACCAAAGATTTGAGCATTGAAGTTGTGGTAGTTGTCATTATGGATGGTTGATTTTTGATTAGTAGCGCCAATCCATAAACGAATCTCCTCCCCACTATTTTCGGGAAAGTAGTTAGGGAAATTAAAATGAGATTTAATTAGGTCAAAATACTGTTTAGTTAGCGGTGAATTTAGGGGAATATTCCCTAAATATGCTGGTCGCTGCCCATTTAGATCGCTAGAACTAATACTATCTATATAGTCAGCGATTGACATGATTTTTTGTTCTTGAGATTGCCCGAAGAAAACATCAATTTCATTATCGCTTGCTCTTAAAGGTGCAGAAATATTTCCAAACATATTTTTAAACATCTCTGGCTGCCAAAAAGAAGATGCTGCCCACTCCTTAGCAACACCAGAAATGATTGCTGGTTGATTTGTCAAACCAAATTTTGTTTGAAA
>JAPJOW010000291.1 GCA_030826005.1 Aliterella sp. RAGGC_92 | reverse complement strand
TCTCTCGAAACTCCAGCTAGAGAAAGCGACTTTACCGGAAGAATATCGCCTTCTCTAGCCGACAATCCGACGGGTTTTTCGCGACTTGTTAATATCAAGCAACTTTGGTGGCGCTCGTCAGCTATGCGTCTAATTAATTGTCCGTAACCTTCGTAGCCAGGGCGATAGTTTCCCGCACGTTCGCCACTTTGCAAGATGGTTTCAACATTGTCAAGAATTAACAGACAGCGTGAGGAATTGAGGTATTTAATTAATAAAGAAATGCGATCGTCAATATTTTCAGGGAGTTTTTCCCCCTCTTTTTGCTGAGAAACAAATAAAATCGCATCGGACAAAAACTTCTCAATTGCGGGTGCATTACGCAGACTCCGCCAAATTACAAATTCAAATTCTGCTTTTACTTGTTCTGCGATTTTGACTGCTAGAGCCGTTTTCCCAATTCCCCCCATACCTAGAATTGTCACCAATCGACAGCGATCGCGCTCTATCCATTGTTGCAGAGTATTTAGTTCTAAATGTCTGCCGCAAAACAAAGAAACATCTATTGCTTCGCCCCAATCTTGCTTTGAAGACGATTTCGGAGAACGAGCAATATTTTGTTGAGCAAAACGTTTAAGCACTACCTGACAATTTTGCTTATTTACTTTTTCTCCCAGACTATTTGACAGCAAAAGCCACAACTTAGAACCTGTATCTTTAACATAGCCGCAGTCGTAGCCAGAACTTTTCGCCATTTCTTGATAAGAATGACCTTGAATTGAGCAAGCAAGGACAAGGCGTTGCAGCTTATTTAATTGTTTTGGTTCTACAACTTGCTCAACAAATGCGATCGCATCTTCAACAGTCATTGGCAGCCGGAGGGTAGATTACTTATTGACTACACAGAATATTGTCTTAATTTCGGAAGCCTTTGCGCCAATTTGCAAGGTTGTTTTAACCTTTTGCTCAGAAAATTTGTCATAATTTGATTGACTAGCAGTAGCGAGCAGAATAATTGAGATGAAAAGTCTTAGAAATATTTTATTTGTACTTGTTTCTTTATTAGCTTGTAGTGCTACTAGCAAAGTAAGTGCAGCTACCCTAGGCTCTCTGCAAGCCCAAGCCCAGCCTGCATTACCTACATTATCACCATCACCTGCTCCACTGCCGCAAAATTCTATTCCACCTCAAGTCCAACCATCCTCGCCATCGCCTAACGATCCGATTTCCCAAGTAGTTGCAGCAGGTTTGATGAGCAATCTTACTGATGGACAATTTCACCCCGAATTATTTATTAGTCGTGCTGAACTCGCATCAATTTTAGTTAGATCGTTTGGGTTAGCTCAAAGAGCCGCAGCAAATCAAGCAGGAACAATTGAAGTGCAAGATGTACCTACCTCGCACTGGGCGTTTAAAGATATTCAAACCGTGCTAAAAACTGGCATTATGAAAGGCTATCGGGGCGATATGTTCTTTCCCAACCAAAAGGTAACAAGAGCCGAAGCATTGGCTATTTTTGCTCAAGCTTATGGGGTTTTTCAGTTTCCCGACAACACAGTAGCAGAAATACTATCTCCCTATCCAGATGCAGCTTCAATTCCTGCTTGGGCGAGAAAGTCTCTAGCTACTGCATTAAATGCAGGCTTTGTCAATATAGACGCGCAAAAGAATATAAATCCATTGCAGCCAATGACTCGTGCAGACATGGCTTACGCCTTGAGCCAATACCTAGCAAGTAGTAACAGGATAAATACTCAAACTCCTGCCAAATAATCAGCGATCGCGCTTAATTACAGATTTATTTTAACTTTTTGCCCTTAAATATCAGCAAAAAGGTGAGGTAGTGCGATCGTTTTTAGTTACTGACTTTTATCTGACCTTTTACCGACCTTTTACCGACCGACAAAGTTGGCATCGGACAGCTAATTTTATTTGTTATACAGCGATAAGTTGAATAGCAATTAGAATTTAAAACTGATGAAATTTACTTTGAGAGCTTTTTTCATTCTATCTACTACTGTTTTAGTTGCTGCTTTTAGGCTGCCAGAAGTTAAAGCACAGTCCACTAAGTGCTTTGATGTCAGTTCAAGAAGTGGTTGGCAATACTTTGACCTCCAAGGTCCGTATACTCGCATCGATACAGTTAATGGTGGGTGGTCTGTTGATACTAGAAACTATTTGTCAGTTGGCCCTCGCGGTCACTCTGAACCTGGATTAGAACCGTATAACCAATACAAATACGATCGAGGCTTTCCTTTTGGTGCTTTGTTTGTAGATATTCCCACTGATGGATATGGATATATATGGGTAAGAGGAAGCCAACCACTACCTAAGCCAATAACGCGGACTGCTATACGAATAAATGATAGCGATCGCGCGCTTGGCGACAATTCAGGTGTACTCAGAGTGTGTTTTGGTCGTTAGTTAGCAATCTCTATTAGACAGCTTTTAAAATCACTGATTTTTATCTAACTGTCAATACTCCTAGTCAACAAATTGAGTTAGCTGTGATGAAGCTTAAATAAGCATATTTTACTTAATTAGGAATTTATAAATGTTACAAACTCTCAAGAATTCAATAACTACAGCATTTTTACTAACAATTCCACTTAGCGCAATGGCGATCGCAATTGCAAATAAACCCGTTATGGCTGGTTGCAACCCTTTTGGATGTTCTCCATCAAGTGCGGCGGAGTGCAACCCTTTTGGTTGCCCTAACCCGCCTGTAGGTGCAGCTTGCACGCCGTTTGGATGTCCTAGTTCTGCCCAAACACAACCACAACCTACTAATAACAATGCTCCCACTGGTTCTAGTCAACCAGTAATTCTTGTTCCTAATCAACCTAGAGGGGGTTCGTCCGATGGAATTGTGAGTTGTGTGCAAAGGCTACTTTATAAAGATGTCAAGGTATGTACTCGAACAGACTTTTCCGGTACTCGTTGTTTGGGTGACTGGAGAACAAGCCAAGTTAGAACTGATATTAGTGAAAATGTTGCAGCACAAGCTTGTCAGAATGCTTCCTAGCAAGCAATTTTTTCAAGACTTTATTAAGCAATAACTCAATAGTTAGAAAAAGCGATCGCGCATCATTTTCCAATAAATAGAAGCGATCGCTCTCCATCACCCCTTAGTCCATCATTCAAATTTTGAGAGGTTTTTATGATTCCTATAGATAAAGTTCAGTTCTCTAAAGAATCAGGGTTCGATCTTGAACGTGCAATGGAACTCGCTAATTTAATTTCAGTTACCTACAATGAGTACGAGGTTTGGGATTCAAACGAACACCTCCAAAAAGATGAGCTATTACCAAAAACTATTACTGGTTCTAAAACTTTTATTGATTTAAAGACAAATTCTCTTGAAGAATGTGCAAACAACAATGGCGATCGAGTCAATCAAGATTATGAAAGACTTAATCAATTTTGGCATCAAAAACCAGAAAAATTAGAAACTTATAAGCGGCTTAGGGACTTCTGGTTTCCTGAGTGGTGGTGGCTAGACGCGCTTAATTTTAAAAGTATTTGGGAGCTTATTAATACTAACTTAGGGAGTATAGTCCAAAGTTTGGAAGACCTTATCCGTCACGAGCAAATTTTTGGATTTATTGCTCGTTCTAATAGTGATCAAAATAAAATTTTTGTGGTATTTAGAGGTACTCGCGAATCAGCAGAATGGATTAATAATTTTCGACCTATACAAAAAACATTCCTTGACGATGAGAAATTAGGACAAGTTAGAAATGGGTTTAACTTGATGTACACATCAAAAAGAACAGGTGTAGATTTGGATAAACTGTTACCCAATCAAAGAAAAAATAGAGCGAAAATTGAGGAAACGATTACAAATTTCTTCAGCGATGAGCAAAATATAAATTCTCAATCTGAAATATTTATAACTGGGCATAGCTTAGGAGCAGGACTTGCAACTCTAGCGGCTTTGCACATTCAAAAACTTACTGAGATGAAGGTTAAACCAAAATCGATTCAACTCTACACTTTTGCAAGCCCAAGGGTAGGAGATAAAATTTTTGCCGACCATTTTAATAGTATTCAAAGTTTTCGTATTATTAACAGTGAAGACTTGATTCAAACAGTTCCTTTGCCGACTACTCAAATAGTTGATCGAGAAACATTACAAGGAATGAACGATAAAAAACAAGCTCGTTTCCTTTCTTTTAGAAATTTTTTAAAAAAAATTACTAGCGGTCAATCCCAAAAAGCCTATCAACATATAGGAATACCTGTTACTTTTACAAAGCAAACCGATTCGATTGCAGGCAATCATAACTTAACAAATACCTATCGAGAGGCATTGAGAGAATAGCGAAAGGAATATTTGTGTAAAGCGATCGCACGTTCTTTCTATTTTGGGTAAATCCTAGCAAGTGTAGGTATTTGTAATTTGCATTCATAAAATATGACCCTGTAAAACATCACCACCGTTCTACTTGCTGAAAAAGCTAACAATATTGACCTTTAGGT
>JAPJOW010000290.1 GCA_030826005.1 Aliterella sp. RAGGC_92 | reverse complement strand
TATTGCTAATATTTGGGGGATTTGCACCACAAATTGCGATCGCGCAAACTCCCCAATATAAGGGCGTTGCCTGGATACTACAAAGACCAAACTTTGCTTATACTGGCGGGCGCTGTGTCGTTAATGGTTCTTTTGAAGATATCCAACGTCCCCTATATCAAGATGGTGGTGTTTTACGGGGTGGTACGGGGCAAAACGTTTCCCAATTTAGTATTCAAGATACCAAGCTTCAGGGAGAAGGATTTACGGTAAGCGATCGCATTTCTAGCGAACCTACCCCATCTAATGCCGATGTAGGCACAATTACAGATACTTTTAATGGTTCTTTGCGATCGGATGGCGTATTTGCAGGCACGGTTACAACGACTTATTATCGCTCTGGCAACCAAATTTGTAAAATTTCTGGCGCATTTACTTTAGTTCGCCAAACTGCCGCCGATCCCAATCAAAATAGAAATATAGCACTCACAGATCGCCCTACTTTTGAAAAGACCTTTCGCACCGCCCCCACAGAACAAGCTGCAACATTGTTTGAAGAACGACAAACAAAAGCTACCGCCAGACAACTCGATGTACCGCCGCCGAGAACTCCTACTTTAAGGGAAGTTTCGCAAGAGTTATATAACATTTCTCAAAAAACCAAAGAAAAGCCTGCTCTAAGTTATGTCGTCACCCTTAAAGATCGGTTGGATTTAGTTCTCGTGCTACCGCGTAAAAATGCGACCAAAAACTCCGATCCTCTACCCGTGCGCCGCATTACCTTACGCGCCAACGCGGAGGATATTAAGATATTAGCCCAAGAATTTCGTACTGAAGTTACAAATCCGCGCAAAACTGGTACTACTAGCTACTTGCCTTCTGCCCAAAAACTCTATGAGTTATTAATTGCTCCCTTAGAACCAGAATTACAAGCAAATAAAGTTCAAACTCTCATCATCTCCGCCGATAATCATTTGCGCTCAATTCCTCTAGCTGCTCTCCATGATGGCAAACAGTTTTTAATTGAAAAGTATAGTATTGCGCTAATTCCTAGTTTCGGCATGACTGATACTCGCTACAGCGATTTGCGCTCCTCAACTTTGCTGGCAATGGGTATTTCTAAAAGTACCCAGGAGCAAGTACCATTACCCGCCGTAGCTGTCGAAATTTCGGAAGTAGCTCAAAAACTTTGGTCGCAGGGAATGGGATTTTTGGATGAAGAATTTACCCTCGACAAACTTAAATCTCTAACTCAAGCGCAACGCTACGGCATTATTCATTTAGCTACTCATGCAGAATTTCAAAAGGGAGAACAAGATAAATCATTTATTCAATTTTGGGGCGAAAAACTTTCCCTCAACAAGCTGCGCCAATACACTAGCGAATCAGGTTGGAACAAAAGCCCCACGATAGAAATGCTCGTACTAAGTGCCTGTCGAACAGCTTTAGGCGACGAACAAGCAGAGCTAGGTTTTGCAGGATTAGCGTTTCAAGCTGGCGTAAAAACTGTAATTGGTAGCCTTTGGTATGTCAGCGATACGGCATCATTGACTTTGATGAGCGAATTTTATTCTCAATTAAAAACTGCTCCTACTCGTAGCGAAGCCCTTAGACAAGCACAACTTTCTTTATTGCAGGGAAAAGTTAAGTTAGAAGGCGATCGCATTCTATTATCTAACGGGCAAAGCGTAGTATTACCGCCAAACCTAAATGGCACTAAGCTTAATCTTACCCATCCCTATTTTTGGTCTGCCTATACTTTAGTCGGCAATTGGAACTAAATTTAAGCCCATGATGAGTATTGAAGTTATTTACAACTCAGGTACAGCAACTTTCCTAATTGTACCTGCGTAGCAATCCATAATTACTTGAGGAGAGTTACCAACCCATCGAGCAATTTGGGGAATACTAACATCGGCTTCTAGAGCCATAGTCACGAAAGTATGACGAGTTTGATAGGGTTTGCGGTATTCAATATCAAGCGAACTCATTATTGTTTTCCAGGCTCTATTTCTGAAATTGTGGATATCAATCCATTTACCAGTGGGAGCGGGAAATACTAAATCATCAGGGTTCGTCTCCACATCCTGTCTCATGCTATTGAGTAATTCAAGTAATTGAGCATTGACAGGAAACATTCGCTTATTTTGAGTTTTTAATCCTTGTTTAACAATTAATCCCTTGGGGCTACGAACTACAGCTTGCTCAAAACAGATAGATTTATTGCTAATATGCTTCCATTGCAGCGCGATAACTTCTGAAGGTCTAGCCCCTGTAAAAAATAGAAACCGCACGTAATTAGCATAGTGTTTGTAGTAAGTATTAGCTTCAAAAGCTGCAATTATTGCGTCGCGCTCGTCCTTACTGAAGGGGTTGATATCGTTGTCTTCATCACCAGTTTTTTTGATATTAATTTCCCTAGCCAAGCCTTCAAAAGGGTTGGTAGTAATAAGGTTGTTTTTTACTCCCCAATTGCAACAAGCTGATAGCTCAACTACTAAGCGTTTGGCACTATGAGCCGGAATGTTTGAAGTAATCCAGTTAAATATCTCTTTAGATTCTGACAGCGATTTATAAGGGCATTTTGCTAAATACTTTGTTTGCTGGTTGCAAGTCATTATCCAACTTTGACTACGATTGGGTTGCTTAAAAGCGCGATGTTTTTCCCATAAATCGGATAATTCAATTTCTTGCTTAAACCTAATATTTTCGACTACCGCTAAATTGGGTTGAGGCTTGTATTTAGCTAATGTAGAATCAAATTCGCCACTTAAAATGTCTTGCTCTATTTGGCGGATTTTAGCTTCAGCAATCTTGCGATTGAGCTTGGTATCATTTACCAATAAGCTTAAGTAAGTCTGTTTTCCATCAAAAAGCGATCGAGGTAATCGTAATCGTAGCCTACCTTCCTTGACTTCTAGACCAACACTACCTCTAGACTTTTTAAGAGATTCCATTATTTGACTACTGACTCAACCGTTCTATATTAGCATAAACTTCCAGTAGTCAAACAGTAGTCAAACTAAGTAAATAATAGTCATATCAAGGACTCATTACAAGATTGAGATTGCTTCTGAAGCCTCAAATGCTTGCTACATGAAGGTTTTTTTACTAAGCCCATGATGAGAGTTGAACTCATGACCTCTTCATTACCAATGAAGTGCTCTACCACTGAGCTACACGGGCAAATCAAACTTAATGATTATGCGATCGCAAATCTAGATTTTTTAAATGGGCCGAGCTGGATTTGAACCAGCGTAGCTTTCGCAACGGATTTACAGTCCGTCTCCATTAACCACTCGGACATCGACCCATGTGATCCACGATTTATAATCATAGCACGGTTTTTTAAAATGCTCCAAGTATTTTTAAACTATAAGCGGCAAACAATGTTGCCGCTTACAGTTTAAGTCAAAAGTTCGCCAGTTTCTTGCAAAGCGTGCAAGCGGCGGTAAATACCTTGATGGCGCAATAATTGAGCGTGAGTACCAACCTCGGCAATTTTACCGCGATCTAAAACGACAATTTTATCTGCTTCGCGCACGGTGCTGAGACGGTGAGCAATGATAATTGTAGTGCGCGTCCCCAAAATGGAGCGCATAGCTAACTGTATCGAGCGCTCAGACTCGTAATCTAAGCTAGAGGTTGCTTCGTCAAAAATTAAGATGTCGGGATTAACGAGTAGACTCCGCGCAATTCCTAATCTTTGCCGTTGTCCTCCCGACAGCCTTACACCGCGTTCGCCAACAACAGTGTAATAGCCTTGGGGTAACTGAGCAATAACTTCGTCAACTCTAGCGATTCTACAAGCTTCTTGTACTTGTTCAAAACTTGCGGTGCGATCGCCATAAGTGAGATTATCAAGCAATGTTCCGTTAAAAACATCTACTTCTTGATGCACGATCGCTAATCTCCGGCGATAATTGGCAACATCTAGCTTGCGGATATCTTCACCATCAATCAATATTTGACCGCTATTTGGCTCAAAGTAGCGAAATATTAGTTTTACTAATGTTGATTTACCCGAACCCGAACGACCGACCAAAGCTACAGTTTGATTGGGTTCAATTAATAAATTAATGTTTTGTAAAACGGGTGTTTCCGCATCGTAGCCGAAACTAACATTAGCTAATTCTAATTTGCCAGTAAAGCGATATTCTTGATCGCCAGCAGCAGGAACAATTAAACTCGCCGCATCAACTCCTGTTGGCTGCTGCATAAATTCATGAAATCGCAGCATTGAAGCGTAACGACGGGCGAAAATTTCCGCTAAGTTGTTAATTGGCTCCATCTCTGCATACGCCATGCTAGAGATAGTTAAAGTCGTTACAAAATGTCCAAGGGAAATTGTACCTTGTAAAGTTGCCGCCAAAGTCAAACCCAAAATTACAAACACGCAAAACTGAATGATGGTTTTTTGCCAAGTAGATAGCTTGATGTAACCTAAGTGAATGCGATAGTCAACTATTTTAAATTCCCGATCTA
>JAPJOW010000029.1:3135-25301 GCA_030826005.1 Aliterella sp. RAGGC_92 | reverse complement strand
ATTTAATATGAATAGTCAATCAACAGCAGATTTAACGCGCGTAGCATGGGAAGAAGATAAACCTATTTGCGAACAAGTGCAGTTGGGACTGTTGGAAATAAAAGAAAAAGCCGGGATTTTTAGCCGAGAAGAACAAAGAGTTTATGAGTTTCATAAAACTTACATTCAACTGATGAATGAATATGTACGCGCCTGAATCTTTACCTTTTAAAGTAGCGATCGCCAATAATATTACCCTAATAGACCAAAAACGCGATCGCCAAGTACCTCTAAAAATATATTATCCTCAAGCTACAGGCTTGTTTCCCGTGATTATTTTTTCTCATGGTGCGGGAGGGTCAAAAGAAGCATTCACCTCTCTAAGCACTTTTTTGGCAAGTTGCGGCTATATTTGCATCCATCCTACACACTATGGCAATAATGTCAATATCCTGCGCGAAAGCGGAATGCAAGAAGTTAAAAAATACGTCTACGATCCGCAAGTTTGGCAAGTCCGCCCGCTAGATATTACCTTCATTATCGATTCCTTTGCTCAACTGCACCAACAAATTCCCGCGTTGAAAACATCAATGGATAGTTCGCGCATAGGTATAGCAGGTCACTCTTTTGGAGCGTATGTAACTATGCTTTTAGCTGGAGCAACCGTAGACACGCCTTGGGAGCAAAACGTTAGTTATAAAGACGTAAGAGCTACGGCATTTTTGGCAATATCACCCCAAGGGACGGGACAATTTGGCTTAAATCCGCGCTCTTGGCGGGGGGTAAATTCTCCCGTCCTTACTATTAGCGGCTCTAAAGACCGAGGGTGGGAAAAACAGCCTCCAGCGTGGCGATTAGAGGCATTTCGCTACCTACCGCCGGGCGATAAGTACCATTTATTAATTGCTGGCGCTAATCATTTTTCTTATGGCGATCGCCAAGATGCGGATTTAATGTTTCGTCGCTTGTTAGATCGAAGTGCTTCACCCCAATCGGAGGTAATCAAACAAAAGCGAATTAGTAGCTACATTCAGACTATTAGTATCGCCTTTTGGGATGCTTATTTTAAGCAAGGACTCGCTGCAAAAGAGTTTTTGCTATCTAATGCGATTCAAGCTTCAAGTCAAGGCGAAGCTACGGTGTTTAATAAATAAACATTTTTAGGTGTAACCCAATTCTTGCGCTAACTCTACAACGGCAGGTAAAAATCCGCCGCCGTCAGAGCGCCAAGGTAAAGCCCCCTCTAGCGTACTGTAATGCACAGTCCTTTGCTTAAACACTGGCGCACCTAAAAAATTAGGATCGTTACCTAAATGCGCGCCATAAGGGCCAAAACAAGCGTAAGGAGAATCTTCTGGATGCAACATCGCATTCATCGCCGCATCATGCCAAGATAAACCCAACCAATTACAAATATTTTCAAAATGCAAACGCGGATCGTTTAATATATCCTCTCCTCGTAAAAACATTTGCTGTTCGGGGGGAATAATTTTTAAAAATTCTCGGATTCTTTGTTGCATTCTATACCATAAATATTGAAAATCAATAGTAGCTGGCTGCGTCGAATTATCAATACAATTTAATAAAGTAGGGCTGAGAGAACGAGTAGCTCCAACTAAAGATTTTTGCCGATCTTTTTGCAAGCGAATTTGTGGCACGAGCTTCATTAAAGATTCGCATTGAGGTCTAGGATGGCGGACTAAATGCAAATAATAAGCATCAGGAAACGCTTGATAAATTCGCTCTAAGCTTTGAATATCTAGAGCATAAGCAGGACTTTTATCAATAATTCTTAAAGGTGCAACTTTTTGGCAAAGCTCTTGATAAACTTGCCCTGTACTATAATGAATGCGACTTAACATCCACCGCCGTGCCATAGCAATAGATACAATAGTTTGTTCGCCAGCATATAATTGACTAACCGTGCGTAGCAAACCATGAATTTTTCTAGGTTGAGTTTTCAATTGTTGCAGCCATTGTTCCATATCTGCGGCTAAAAATAAGTTTAATTCTGGTACGCCGTAAGCTTCAGGATGCTGCCCTAACATAGCGCAAAGCAATGAAGTAAAAGAGCGAGGAGAGGCAAGAATAAAAATAGGTTGAGGTGCCATAAAAAATACAAGTAGATGGAGGAAAATAGGTAGAAAATGCGATCGCATTTCCAGTAAATAAATATACTTTTTGATTTATTGTTAGCCGTTGAATTATGACTATATCAAGACAGCGACCCTTTGAGCCAGCACCAAATCCAGGATTAAAACTTGCGGATTTTTCTCAAATCAGCGAGAACGGCTTTGGCGATGGACATAATAGCTATGCCCATTCTATGGCTTGGTTCAAAAACCATCTATACGCTGGTACTACCCGTTCTAACTTATGTTTGCTCAAGCTGCAAAAGTTTGTTGGCGAATGGAATTTAGCAACTTGGCCCGTAGAATGTCCGAACGACTTAGAAGGATTTTATCAACTAGATAGGCGCAGTCAAATTTGGCGCTACGATCCTACAACTAAAAATTGGCAGCAAGTCTTGCAAGCGCCGATGGTAATGGGAAGCGAAGGAGAATTAGTAGCTAGA
This sequence comes from Aliterella sp. RAGGC_92, assembly GCA_030826005.1. GTDB lineage: Bacteria > Cyanobacteriota > Cyanobacteriia > Cyanobacteriales > Chroococcidiopsidaceae > Aliterella. The sequence goes on along the minus strand of JAPJOW010000029.1, from coordinate 22,747 downwards.
GATATGGGCTACCGGGCGATGGCAGTATTTCAAGGCGAATCCGACCCCGAACCCGCATTGTACACCGCGACAATGGCCCCAGGACGCGCGCCGGGGCCGGTAATATTGCGATCGCTAGATGGCGAAAATTTCACCCAAGTTTCCGAATATGGCATTCTAGGCTTACCTATTACTAGCACTAGGTTACTTGTACCTTTTAAAGGCAGGTTATTTACTTCTCCCACCAGCACTAGAGGCGGTCAGCCCAATATATCAGGCATTCCTGTCGTATACGAAAGCCGAGATCCAGCTTCAGGAAAGTGGCTTGCTGCAAGTATTGGCGGGTTTGGAGACGCGGACAACGAGGGAGTATTTACCCTTTGCGCTTTTAATGACGCGCTTTACGCTGGTACTTTGAATTGTAAAGGCTTTCAAGTTTGGCGTAGCGATTGTCAGGGTAATCCACCTTATCAGTGGACGAAAATCGTTGACAAAGGAGCGGGACGCGGAGCGCTCAATCAAATTGCTTTGAGTATGAAGGTGTTTAATGGAGCGCTGTATGTAGGGACGGGGATTCAAAACGGCGGTCATGATATTGCCAATCGCATTGGTCCGGCGGCGGGAGAATTGATTAGAATTTTTCCAGATTGTAGTTGGGATATAGTTGTCGGGATGACTAGAGACACTCCTGAAGGCAAAAAGCGGAGTCTGAGTGGCTTTCAAGCTGGGTTTGGTAACTTTTTTAATGGCTATTTTTGGTGCATGGAAACTCATCAAGATTGGTTGTATTTGGGTACTTGCAACATTATTAGTTTGATGTTGAGTTGGTGCAAGTTTGACGAACAACAGACGGGCAAATTGCGCCGATTGGTGGAAGAAGTCGGTATTGATAATATCGTCAAACATCAAAGCGGGTTTGAATTATGGCGCAGCCGCGATGGAGAAAATTGGCTACCTATAGATTGTCAAGGTTTTAAAAATCCTTACAATATTGGCGTAAGAAATATCGTTTCGACCGAGCATGGACTATTTATTGGCACTACTAACCCCTTTGGCCCTAGAGTAGCAGTCAAACAAAATGAAGAATGGGTTTATACCGATAATCCCAAAGGTGGCTTAGAAGTTTGGCTGGGTACGGTATAAACCAAAGTTTGACTGCAAGCTTATCAGCTTGGAGTCAGGACTTTTTTATAAACAACTTTGCCCGTAATGTCATGAACGCTGGCAGTAAAACTAGCCGTTTGAGCGTCAATATCGATAGAGCCAAAAAACTGATTGTTTGGCGGTGGTAAATTGGCAGCGCTAGGAAAGATGCTAAATTCATACTTAGCACCAAAGCTGGGATCTAGCGGTAAGTCTCCCGCCGGGCCAAAAGCACCAGCGTGAATCGGGCCGATGACAAATTCCCAAAAAGGGTCGAAATCTTGAAATGTAGCGCGGCTGGGTTCGTAGGAAATAGCGGCGGGGAAATGCACATCTGCCGTAATCCAAACTACATTTTTAATTTTTTCGTCTTTGATAAATTTGAGTAACTCTGCAAGTTGGGCTTCTCTACCTAATACGCGGCTGTCGTTTTGACTCCAAGCATCGTAATCTCCCGCGCCACCTGTGACAATTGATAATGGGTCGTCCGAAGCGATTACCTTCCAAGTTGCCCGCGAAGCTTTTAATTTTTGTTTAACCCACTTTAACTGTTCTTGACCGAGCATTTCTAGGCTTGGCTCAGTATTTTTGTCATTATCGCCGCGAAACGATCGCTCATCTAGTAAAAATAGCTCTAAATGCTTGCCGTAGTTGTAGTTGCGGAAAATTTCTTCGCCGCGAATTGGGTTGTATTCAAAAAATGCTTGTCTGGCGCGTTGAGCTAAAGTGCTGGCAGCGATGCCATTATAAGGAGATGCTGTTAAGACTTCATTGGGATACCAATTATTAGTTACTTCATGGTCGTCCCACTGTACGTAAATAGGAGTTTCGGCAAGAAAACGGGCAAATTTTTCATCGCCCAAATTGTATTTCCAATTTTGCCGAAATTCGTCTAAACTTATCGCTACAAAGTCTTTGGCTGGCTCGTTTACCCAAGTTCCCCCGCCGACACTAGCGGGAATTTCTTTAGTGGGTGGAATAGCATTATCGGCATAAATCATATCGCCGGAGAACACGGCAAAATCTGGGCGCAGTTTTCGCATTACATCAAAAATGACATAGCCGCCTTTAATTTGTTCGCCATCATAAGCATTAATTTCTAAATTGGGATTGCGCCCCCAACCTTGTCCTGCCATATCCGCCGCCCACACAAAGCGAACAGGGCGCGCTTGAAAGTTGGCTGGAGCGGTACGAAAGCGACCAACTAAGCCTTGGAGCGAATTATCAAACTGGGTTCTTCTGCCTTGAATAAAGCGAACCCCGTAGTAATACGTTGTATTTGGACGCAAGCCCACTAATTCTACAGTGCCAGTATAGTCGGTTTCCGCACTGATTTCAGTACCTATCGCCCTACTAACGCGCCCTCGGAAATTAGGGGATGGGGAATAATCTACAACTAAACGAGCATTGCGATCGCCTCGTCCCCAAATTATGGCGCTATCGGCTGTTACATCTCCAGATTGAATACTAATGTTGCTAGTATTTGCTTGGGCAGATTGGGGAAGTAACAATCTGTGAGTCACAATCGCACCAGTGCTAGTAGCGCTCAGTGCTAAAAACGAACGCCTTGTTAACTTACGGGACATAAACAAGAAGTTTGATAAGTGTTGCAGTTAGTCTAAAGTCTGTTTGTAAACTCCTGATAAAGCCTTGGTTAAAACTTAAGTAGCAATAGTTTTATTGGCTACTTGATGCCAGTACATTGTGTTTGCGCTTTTTGAATTTTTTTGGTTACGGCCTCTGGTAAACCTAGACTAGCATTCGCATACAGCCGCTCAAATTCTTGCTTGTAATGGGCTGCAACCGTAGGACTATGAATAATTAACAAAGTTTCATCGTTGCTACTATTAGCCGCTTCCGACCAGTTGTGAGAGCCAGTAATTACTGCACTTTTGTCTATGACTGCAAACTTATGGTGCAATAAGTCGCCTTTGAGCAATTGCGGTACGCCTACGGTCGTAATAGGATTATGCCAAGGATGATTGTTTGCTTCTACTTTACACTTGTTGCTGAGAGTAACTCCCATCATGTCAAGCGCTTCGCTGTACGGACGATAAATAAAATCTGGCTCGATTACGGCGCGAACTTGGACATTATGGCTGCTTTGTTGCTCTAGAGTATTCGCAATAGTTTGATCGGAAAATACAAATAAAGCTAAATCTACTGATTGGTTGGAGGTACTGATAGTTTTGGCAATTAAGCCATTAGTGCTTTGACGCCATGATTTTGTTGGAGAAGTCGGCGAAAACTGCACGTCAATAGTTGTATTACCTACTTGGACGGTTTGGACGGGACGATAAGGCTTTTTTACACCAAAAGCGCGATCGCCATTCCACATTAAGTTAAATTCTTGGGTAAATAATGCCGCTAACTTGGGGCTATCAATTTGAACTAAGTTATTTGCATTGCCCGTACTGTTAGGGTTTGAGATATCGCCGTGAATATCGCTACTGGTAAAATTAGCTGAAGTAACAATCACTAGGCGATCGTCCACAACTATAAACTTGTGGTGCATTAAACCGCTACCTTTTGAACCATCCGCCGTATCATCAATTACAGCGACTTTAGCGCTGCGTAAAATTAACACTGCATCCCCTTGTTGGACTTCTTGGGCGCTAATTTGACCATCGAGATTGCGATCGCTTTGTTGCAGTAATTCGTTGTATTTTGCTGCTTCCCTAACGGTTTTTCTAGGTTTTGATTCATTTAGGGAGTAATTGTAGGTATTTTCCAAAATCACCCGAACTTTTACCCCAGCTTTTTGTCTTTCTACTAGCGCTTGAGCAATTTTCGGCAACCGCAACTCTTGCACTGCAACATCTACGCTAGATTTACTTTTAGAAATTGCCTCAATAATTTGTTGCTCTAAATTATCGCCATTTCTTTGCTGCTGGCGTAGAGGTTCTTGATATTGGGAAGACTCGGTATGATTAAAATACACCTGTACCAAAGGATCTTGGGGTAAAGAATGGGGCTTTTGCTCGGAATGTACTCCCGAACACCCAGCAAGTAAGAAGGAAAAAAATATATAACAAAAATGCTGTCTAAAATTCATAGAATTGATTTAGCAGATAAAGTTATACTTCCCCAAAAATTTCTTTTACTTACTAAAACTGTTTATTTTCTTAGCCGCGCTTTACAGTGGATAAAGAAATAGGATTTCTTCAAAGGCAATGCAAACAGATAACTCATGCAAATTTATCTAGACTACAGCGCTACAACACCACCGCGCACAGAAGCGATCGCAGCTATGCAAACTGTTTTGACTTCTTTGTGGGGAAATCCCTCTAGCTTGCATGAGTGGGGAGGACGGGCTGCAACGGTCTTAGAACAAGCTAGGAATAGGGTAGCTTCGTTACTAAATGCGCCGGATTCTGAATCAATTATTTTTACGTCCGGCGGTACAGAGGCGGATAATTTGGCAATTATGGGTGTTGCCCGTAACTATACATCGCCTCAACACATTATTATTTCTAGTGTGGAACATTCCGCCGTTACTGAACCTGCCAAACTGTTGCAACAATGGGGTTGGGATGTAACTTATTTACCTGTAGATGCTATGGGGCGAGTTAATCCATTAGACTTGCAAGCTGCTTTGCAACCAAATACCGTATTAGTTTCAGTTATTTACGGACAAAGCGAAGTCGGGACAATTCAACCGATTGAAAAATTAGGAAATATTGCCCGAAATCATGGGGCGTTATTTCATACCGATGCGGTACAAGTAGCAGGGAGATTGCCTTTAGACGTGCAAAAACTGCCTGTAGACTTGCTTTCGCTTTCTAGCCATAAAATCTATGGTTCTCAAGGTGCGGGGGCGCTGTACGTTCGCCCAGGGGTGCAATTAGTGCCTTTATTGTGTGGTGGGGGACAAGAATTAAAATTGCGATCGGGAACTCAAGCGTTACCTGCGATCGCATCTTTTGGTATAGCTTCTCAGTTAGCAGCCCAAGAAATGCCAATAGAAAGCGCTCGTTTAATAGGTTTGCGCGAACAATTATTTGAGGCTTTAGCAGATATACCAAGTTTAATTCCGACTGGCGATCGCATTTATCGTTTACCCCATCATGTGAGTTTTTATTTAGCTACCGCCGATGGGGAAAATATTACGGGTAAAACTATTGTCCGTCAGCTAAATTTAGCTGGAATTGCTATTAGTGCGGGGGCGGCTTGTCATAGTGGTAAACTCTCCCCAAGTCCTGTACTTTTGGCGATGGGTTTTTCCGAAACTATTGCAAGATCCGGTATTCGCCTAACTTTGGGGCGCGAAACTACTTCTGCCGATATCGAGTGGACGGCGATGGTGCTAAAACAAGTATTACAACGCTTGAACCCGGTAAAATTTGCTGTAAGTTATTAATTTTTTAAAATGTCAGAACTACCTAAAACTCTTGGTGAAGCTGTTTCTCAAGCCCAAAACGCTACCCAAAATGCGATCGCTGATGGCTTAAATCGGCTGCAAGTAGAGATTTTGTTGCCCGAACTCAATCCGATGCCTGTAGCAGAGCGTTTTTTGAGCGTTGAAGAAGGCAATAGTCATAATTTTAATAAAATATTTTTCCCCGATGCTGGGGCGGCGGCTTTGGCGCGTCGTGATTGGGGGGATGTTCCTTTTGAGTTATTAGATATTAGTACCAAAAGGGTGTCGGTAGAGGAGCAAATTCAGCCCGATGATGAGGCGATTTTATGTATTGCTCCTACTGCTCAAGAGGTATTTCAAGTAGAAAAGTTGTGTATTGCTTTGGGCGAACATCGCCCGGTTGTCATGCTCAATCCTCGTTTAGAAGATGTTTCTATAGTGGGGATTGGGTATGCGGGAAGGCAATTGCGCGATCGCTTTTTGAAAAATATTCAGTCTTGTTACTACTTGCGCCCGTTGGAAGAAGGGACTTTGTTTCGCTGCTATCCCGGTTTGTGGCAGGTTTGGCGCGAGACCACTGATGGCTATGAGTTAATTAAGGAGTTGCCCAATAAGCCTGTGGGCGACGATCTCGATCTCATTTTTGCAGGAGGAAGTATTAATCAGTCTGAGGATGCGCCCAAGCCTAAAAAGTTGAGTATGTTTGCTAGTATGCAAAGATTTATGAAAGCTCTTAGCCGTTAGTTTTTGGTGTTGTGGATTATTTCTTATTAAGAAAAACCAAGAATTGGGGGGTCTGCCCCCCAAACCCCCCATTGGGGAGCCAGTATGGGGATTACTTTGTCTTCCCCATAGCTGGCGTGGACGAGTTGCCTCCCCCAAACCCCCTGCAAAAGGGTCTTGTTTGTGAGTCTCTTAGTCCTTGGCAAGTAGATCCTCTTGTCTGTGGTGACAACTTAACTAAGCAAAGTTTCTTTGTTGACTCAAAGATTAGTTACTGGTATGAGGGTTTTTGTCCTCAAAGTGGTGAATTGCTTAGATTGCCTCGCAATCAATTAGTAGAATCCATTGCTAGACAATTGATGCAACACTTCGCTAGTAATGAGGTCTATTCCCGTGAAGGGAAAATGTATGGCTTGCTTTTGGGTGAAACTAAGTCTGGGCAACAACAGGTAATTAAAGCTTTTTCTGGGCTTTTAAATGGTAATAGTACGGTAGAGGGCTGGGTTTCGCCCATTCCTGGGCGCGATCGCCTATTTTTAGCAGAGTCTCTTACTTTAGCTACGTTGGAAACTATAAAGCAAGAACTAATTGCTTTACAAAAAATTCCTGCCCAACAACAATACGACTTGTTGGCGCAAGAATTTGACAATAAGTGGCGCGAACTTACTTTACTCCACAACGGGCGCAAGAAAGATCGCCAACAGCAACGCCAAAGAGCCGATCTTGCAGCTTTGGAACAACTAGACGCACAAAGCCGCCAGGATGGAATTGAACGAAAACTGTTTAAACGCGATCGCGATGCCGTTTTACAACCGCTTAAAGCTCAAATTGAAACTTTACAATCCCAAATCCGCGAATTAAAACAACAGCGCCAAGCCTTGTCTCGTCAGCTTCAAACCCAGATGCACGAGAATTTATGTTTAACTAATTTTGCTGGAGAATCTTTACCGCTAACCGATTTAATGCCTAACGGTATCCCAACGGGTACGGGAGAATGTTGCGCCCCTAAATTACTCCACTATGCAGCAACTGTTGGTTTAAAACCCTTGGCAATGGCAGAGTTTTGGTGGGGTTCTTCTACCACAGATAAAGTCCAAGGGCAATTCTATGGGGCTTGTACGGAACGCTGTCAGCCTTTAATGGGCTTTTTATTATCGGGTTTGTCTCCAGCGCCTGTAGTTGTAAATCCTGCGCCGCTAACTATTTTGTATGAGGATGAGTGGTTAATTGCCGTCAATAAGCCACCAAAATTGTTGTCTGTACCGGGGCGTTACCGCACCGCACAAGATAGCGTTGCTGGGCGTTTGGGGCTGGCTACAGTGCATCGATTAGACTACGAAACATCGGGTATTTTGTTACTGGCGCGCGATCGCCTCACTCACCGCAATTTAAGCATCCAGTTTCAACAACGAAACACCCGTAAAGTTTACGAGGCAATACTTGCAGGGGTTGTAACTAGCGAAAGTGGCACAATTAATTTGCCGCTTTGGGGAGATCCAACAAATCGCCCTTATCAAAAAGTTGACGAACAAAAAGGTAAACCAAGCATAACTCAGTACAAAACTCTATCTGCTACTAACGGTTACTCTCGTTTAGAGTTTTTGCCCTTAACTGGACGCACTCATCAACTCCGCGTTCATTCGGTAGATAAGCAAGGGCTGGGAGTACCAATATTAGGCGATTTTCTCTACGGATGCACGGAGGGGGAACGCTTGCATTTACACGCTAAAGAACTTTGTTTTGAACATCCCCAATCCAAAGAGATTATTTGTTTGCAAGCAGAAACTCCCTTTTAGTCGGCGATGGATTTAACGGTTTTCTTTCTGCTTAATACTAATAAAATGCCTAGAACGATCGCACCTAATACCGCCGTAATCCAAATAATAGGCTTGTCTATATGACGCAGGGCGATCGCTACATACGCCCAAATAAATACACAGGTAAAGGCTACGTCTTTTCTTTGAATTGCTACAATACTTGCAATCGCAGTAGCTACTACTAACATTATCGCCGTCCAGTTAGTGGCATTAATCCCCCAACCGTCCCAGTTAGAGATATAAAGAGCAGAAGCAATATTGACAACCGTAGCTACAGAAATCCAGCCTAAGTAAACACTAATAGGTATGTGTGCAAGCCAAAGGCGATCGCGCAATACTTTAACTTTACCTACCCCCAATTGCAAATATGCGCCAATTAAAGCTAGGAGTATTACTAACATGGCGACAACAGAAAGCCAAAATAACTTGGTTGTAAACAGATATACCCAAGCTATTTGAGCTACGCAAGCCACAATAAGTAAGCTACTAACGCGCTGCAAAGTTGGATCTCGGCGCTGTGTGGAGCGAAGTTGATAAACGCCATAAGCAATTAAACCTATATAAATTAAGCCCCAAATCGCAAAAGCATAGTTTGCTGGAGTAATCTGCACTTCCAATAGCGTAGTATTAGCGATTTCGCCAATGTTTGCGCCTTGGGGTGGAAAAAAGTTTGAGAGGACATTTATAGTTAGAGTTGCCAAAATAGCGATTAGAGTTGCGATCGCTATCCCAAAACTAGATTTTGTTGTCGATGCTTTCATAACTTAAGATTTTGAGACTTCACCAAAATAGAAGCCGATAACAGTCCCTACAATCCCTGTTTCTGCAACTAATACCAAAGTTACTATATCTTTCCAATCCTCGGCATTATTGCGCCCAAATATAATTTCAACTATAACCAAGGCAAAACAGCAAGCGATGCTACTACCAAAAATAATTACTAAAGCCTTAACAATCCAAGCCTTTGCTTTTTCTGAAGTGCTACGCAAATCGGCTGATTTACCTTTTTTACTAAATGGCTTTTCATTGCTATCAACGGCTACTGTTTCTAAATCACTCTTTTCAACGTCAGACATAAATGTAATTTAAACGTTACCGGATCTCATTAATATAAATATTTCCCCTCAGTTTTAAGTCGGGTTAGGGGGGATCTCTTACACTTACGATCCTTGATTTAGCTGAACTTTCAACTCTCTGAGCATTTTACTTGTTCCCTCATCAATAGCTTTAATTACCAGTTGGGGAATAAGTTGAGTTACAGGTAAATCGGGAAAAACTAGACTATGAGAGGATGGAATATAACTGTTATCTTCCAAAATATTGATTGTAAGTTGCCGATCTTGATAAATCCACACTTCCGGCACACCTATAGCGATGTAAGCCTTTAGCGTAGTTTTTGACGTAACATCCGCCTCAATTGCTAAATCGGGTGGTGGATAAACAGATAAATTCATATTGGTACATCCTTTGACGCGACTAGCATTTTGGATGTAAAAACAAGTATCGGGTTCAACCCCTGCAATTACTGGACGTTTTAAGGTAGTCGATCCGAAATCCTCCCAATCGCGTCCTTGAGAATCCAGGATTGCTGCAATTATGTAAGCAATAATGCGATGAGGTCTTTCATGAATTGCCAAAGGAGACATAATATCTAAAGTTCCTTGGTAGTAAGCCACGCGAGTATTACGCTTTTCTCCCAAATTGTCCAAAATAGTTTCAAAATCTTGCCAAGATAAATTATGGATGCTTATGTGGCTACCAGGACTAAGTTCAATAGCTTGGATGGGAATAGTGACGCTCATTTGTCTGCTTCCGGTGCTGACTGCACGATTAATATTTAACTTTATACAGGAATAGCTCTGGAAATAATAGAGCGATCGCACTTCCCCTATTTAGCCCTGAGTATTGCTTGTAAAGTTTGCAATAATTCTTGGGTTGTGTAAGGCTTGGACAAAAATGCTTTAGCACCTTTACCTTGAGGTGGATTAACTTGATCGCTAAGAGCAAGCCCGCTTGTAGCAATAATCGCTACTGAATTATTCATTGCTTGCAATGTGCGGAGCGTTGTAAAACCATCCATTTTTGGCATCATCATATCGAGTAACACTACACCGATTTCTTTGGCGTGTTGAGCGTACAAATCTAGTGCTTCAATGCCGTCATTAGCTATTAATACTCTGTAGTTATAACTTTCTAGGGTTGTTTTAATAACGCTACAAATTGTAGTTTCATCATCCACTACTAAAATTAATTCACCCCTCCCCGCCAGTGGTTCTGGGCTTTCTAGCAATTGGGTTGATGTTTGTTTACCCATCGGTAAATATACTTTAAAACTACTACCTTTGCCGACTTCGCTATCAACTTCTAAAAAACCGTTGTGGCTTTTAATAATTCCCAGGCTAGTAGACAAACCCAAACCCGTACCTTTGCCCACTTCTTTAGTTGTAAAAAAAGGATCGAAAATTCGCTCCATAATTTCTGGGGCAATACCTACTCCCGTATCGGTAATGGTAACTACAACATAAGAGCCAACTTTTGCCTCAATATGGGTCTGAGCATAGGTTTGGTCGATTGTCGCGTTTGTCGCACTAATAGTTAAACTACCGCCCTTGGGCATAGCATCGCGAGCATTAACAACTAAATTCATCAACACCTGATGTAGTTGGGTAGCATCTGCCAAAACGGTTTCTAAATCTGAGGCGATATTAGTGTGAAGTTCGATAGATTTAGGGAATGTCTCTTTGATAATATTGGCGATTTCCAAAATTAAGTGTTTGACTTGGACAATAGTGCGATCGCCTTCAAGTCCGCGTGCAAAGGACAATACTTGCTTAACCAAAGCCGCCCCGCGTTTAACATTGTTTTCTAATAGGTTTAGCAGCGATCGATTTTTGTCTTCGGGGTATTTGAGTTGTAATAGTTGAACGGACATTAAAATCGGCGCTAGGACATTGTTCAAATCGTGGGCAATTCCCCCCGCCAACGTGCCGATACTTTCCAAGCGTTGGGCGCGCAAAAATTGAGCGGCAAGTTTTTTTTGCTCTGTAATGTCTGTATCGACGCTGAGAATTGATTTTGGCTTTCCCTGCTCGTCGCGTACTAGAGTCCAACGACTGGTAACAATAAGTTCTTTGCCTTCTTTATTTATCTTGGCTAATTCACCTTGCCAAGAACCACGATCTATTACCGTTTGCAGAGCTTCTAGCACTTGGGGAGTGATTTCTTTGTAAAGTATTTCGCTGGTATTTTTGCCCAAAGCTTCTTTTGATGACCAGCCGTAGAGATTTTCAGCGCCATTATTCCAGTACAATATTTTGCTATCTAAACCGCGCACGAGAATTGCGTCTGTTGCTACATCAAGCAACATAGCTTGTTCGACAATTTTCTCCTCAGCCTGTTTGAGTTTGGTCAAGTCGCGAGTATTAACTACGATCCCTGAAATAGTGCTATCCATCTCAATATAAGGTGCATAGGTAACGCCAATAAATCGGCGACCAGCTTTTGCATAGGTAAACCAAGCTTCGTAACGAATAGTTTCTCCCGCCAGGCATCGATCCATCAATGGTTTGATTAGGCTTGTAAACACATCTTCGCCCAGTAGCTCGCTGATGGTATGCCCAATAATTTCCTCAGAGTATTTTCCATGCAGCAACAAATAGGTTTGGTTAATGAGCCGGAAAGTATAGTTGCGATCTACTAAGGCAACTCCATCGGGCGTTGCTGAAACAATCCGTTCGTACTGTCTTAGGGCTGCTTCTACTCGTTTGCGATCGCGCAGCGCCGCTTGCTGTTCGCTAATATCTGTAATTGTCCCCACATAGCCAATTAATTCATCATCAGTTCCCCGTTCGGCTACGGCTTGACCAAATACCCAAGTTACGACTCCATCGGCACGCTGAAATCGATATTCGGACTGAAAGGGTAAGTTTTGTCGAGCGCATTCATACCACTGAGTAAAAACCCGTTCTCGGTCGTCAGGATGAATTGCTTGCGCCCAGCCGTCTTGCCATGCCTGTAAGAGCGATAGTCCTGTAATCTGAGTCCATCTTTGGTTGACATATACGCAGTGTCCTTCGGGATCGGTACGAAAAATTCCCACAGGTACAGCTTGGGCAAGAGTTGCATACCGTTGTTCGCTCTCTCGTAAAGCGGCTTCTGCCTGCTGGCGATCGCTAATATCAAAAAGTACCCCTACCATCCGTACTACTTGACCGGATTGGTTATAAATTCCTTGACCTCTAGCTGCGAGATAGCGAATGCTGCCGTCAGGATGAATTGTTCGGTATTCGGTTTCGTAGTAACTGCGAGTTGCTAACGCATGGTTGATGACCTGCTCTACCTGTACGATATCTTCAGGATGAACGCGATCGCGCCAAGTTTGATAGCTGGCTTCAACTTCACCAGGGTTTAAACCTAATAGCTGAGAGAAATTATCGTTCCAAGTTACTTTATTGATGTCGATCTGCCAATCCCAACCGCCAGTGTGGCTAAAGTCTAGCGCCAGCCTGAGTTGTTCCTCGCTGCTACGCAGTTTATCTTCTACTTGTTTGCGATCGCCTATATCAATGCACGAGCCGATATAACCTGCAAAACTACCATCGCCGTTAAACCGAGGATTGCCTGTATCTAATAGCCACCGATATTTGCCATCAAACCGCCGCAGGCGATATTCCATTGTAAAAGGTTGGCGCGCATCAAAGGCAGTGAAATAAGTATCTATACAACGTTGAAAATCATCTCGATGCACTCCCTCCGTCCATCCGTTGCCAATTTCTTGTTCTAAGGTGCGTCCGGTAAATTGTAACCAGGGTTGATTAAAATAATTACAAAATTTGTCCGTCCCAGCTACCCAAATCATTACGGGGGCGGTATCTGCCATTGTATGAAATCTTTGTTCGCTTTCAATCAGGGCGGCTTCGCTGCGTTTGCATTCGTTTAGGATCGCTTGTTGTCCGGCGAATGCAACCATCTCTTGCACTGATTTCTGGAAGATGGCGCTACCAAGAGTAACAAGTCCCAGCAAGCGATTTGTTTGGTCTACAATGGGCAATTGTCGCAGCCGATGCTGACGCATGAGTGCAAACGCCTTGACAACATCTTGAGCAGAATTTGAGGGCGTTAGGGTAATAACTTGTTTTGTCATCACCTCAAATAGTTTGAGATGAGAAAAATCTCTTTTAGCCACGACGAGTCTAACTACATCCCGTTCTGTAAATATTCCTAGTAGTTGCCCATCTTGTACTATCAAAATACAATCAGCTTGGCTTTGATTTAGCAAAGCGATCGCATCTATTACCAAAGCATCCGCTTCTGCCGTTAAAGGACAACGATCCATAACCCGATCTAGAGGAGTTAAATCAATAGGCTGATGAGTAGGCATATCAAAAAATCTGACTGCCAGCGCAGGTAAGAATCAAAAGCAGCTTTTTAAGTCCACGATACTGCTAAAAATCAGCTACGGTAACTTAGTATTATTAAATCTTTAATCTTTCTAACGTTTTTGCGATCGCTTATCTTCAGTCACGGTAAAACTCTATTTAAAAACGGTACATCAACAACTTCGCCTGTAGTTTCGCCTATTTGAACTTTCAAGCCCGCACCACCTGCTTTAGTGCGAATATAACCTAAGCCAAAAAAACCGCGTTCGCTCTCTACAATACTTGTAAGTTTTCCGACTTTCTCCTCGCCTACCATAATTACACTTCCTACTTCGGCAATCGCATTAAGTTTAATTCCCCATAAGGATTGTTTTACGCCTTTGTAGGTATTTAATCGCGCGATCGTTTCTTGTCCGATATAGCAGCCTTTATCAAAAGAGATTGTCTGTAACAAGCCTGCTTCTAAAGGATTATAATCTTCCGTTAGTTCTTTATCTGGAGCGGGACGACCTTGCGAGATTCTTAACTGTTCCCAAATGAAGTCGCCCATTGGTACAGCACCCGCCTCTATAAGCTTTTTCCATATACTTGCAGCGTTTTCGGCGGGAACGAGTAACGTATAACCAGGGGTGGCAAGTCCGCCTCCTACAGCTATTTGGATATCGTTTATTAATTGATGATTGTTTACTGGTTGCCCAATTATTGCCTCTAAACCCAGTTTTGCAACTAAATCATTACTTTTTGAGCCAATTAAGCTAAATATCGCAGTTTTATCGCTAATATCGCTTAATTCCACCTTGTCGGCAAAAAAGATATAACGATCCAACCATTCCAGCAAATACTTATAGCGATTGGGTGAAGTGATTAGTAGTACCGCATCATCAGTAATGTAAGCCGTAGCTAAATCTATAGTACGAGCCGTAGAAGTAACAAAAACTGTATCGCAACCTTCTCCTGGTTTCAAACGCTCAAAATTGTTGGTACTTTGATTGTGTAGAAAACGAAGGCGATCGCCTCCCGTAACTTTAATTAATCCCCAGTGAGTGCGATCGCATACAGCGACCCCGTTTTGTGCCGCTTTTAGTGCCTCAATATCATTGCCAAAACTTACCGGGATGTGGGAATCAAACGTTGCTCCGGCGGCTGCCTGGATGTCTTGTAACTGCTGAATCATAAGGTTTGGACTGTTTTTAAGTAATGGGCAAATCAGCGAATACGCGATCGACTAAATGAGCGGCTTTATCATCCAATAGTTGCCAATCAACATCGTTTGTTTCATCAATTAAGCTAGTGTCAATCGTGACGATATAATTAGGTGATTCGGCAAGCAAAGGACTATAGTTTTGGAAACAAACTTGATAGCATAAGTTCCACAGATCGACTTTGATAGTTTCTAAGCCTTCTTGCTGCAAACATAAATGATAGCCTGGTGTTGGGGTGGGTAGTTGCATCAAAGCTTGTTCGATTTCTTCTACTTGTTCGCCTTCAGCAACTTCTAGTTGTTTGACTAATCCCGCCACCGTAGCCTTTGTTTCTTCGGTAGTTCCTGGCTGCCAAATTAGCACATTTTCGTAAGTTCCCTTCCAATCACTCGTATCGAGGTGCTTGCGGATGCAGTCGAGGATGCGAATAAAAGCAGGCTGCATAATTAATTCTGCTTGCTGCCAGGCGGTATTATCGGCAAATTTCGGAGGCATGAAACTATAATTTTATTTTTTGGGAGTTGTAGCAACAAGAGGTTCGAGAACGGTGTTGAAAAAGTAAACGCGATTGCAATATTGCGCCGAATTGGAACAAATTGCTTCAATAGTTACATTAGTTCCTTTACTAACATCTAACGCTAATAGTTCTCTAGTGCCAGGAGAAATAGTTTTAGTTTCTGTTTTGTCGCCATCCACGTAAAAATTGACAGTTACGGGGGGACTATCGGGGTTATTGTCCCGCATTCCTAAACCCAGACGTAAAGTTTGAAATAATGGGCGATCGTCTTCGTTTCTAATTTTACAAGTTACCGCCGCCGATCTTGTCCCCGCACCTAAATAAAAAGGACTTGTGTAAACAGTTTTAGCAATTGCTACATCTACAGTATTTTGTCGAAAGCTGCCTAGTCCACTACTTACACACTTAGCTTGTAGTAAAGAAACGGGAGTTTGCGCTTGTAGGGAGTCTGTACTGATAGTTACTAAGCTAATTGATAAAATTGCCGCTTGGATTAATTTTTGCATAACGAGCTATATTAACTGTCAATTTGTTTTAATGAATTTCGATTACTGCTACAGGTGGCAATAATAAACCGTATTCCAACCCCTCAACCACAGCTTGGTAAGAAGCATTGAGAATATTAGTCGATACTCCTACGGTAGTCCAGCGTTGAAAGTCGCTGCGCCATTCTACAAGTACCCGCGTATTGGCAGCCGTACCGCTATATTCATCTAAAATTCGGACTTTGTAATCGGTTAATTCAAAGTTGGCAACTTGAGGATAGAAATTAACTAAAGCTTTGCGTAATGCCGCATCTAGCGCCGCAACAGGCCCATTTCCTTCGGCGGCTTCTAAAATATCTCGACCGTTTACAGCAAGTTTTACCGTTGCTAGAGCGTTACTATTGCAACTATCCACATCTTGAGACAAATCGCAGTGGACTTGAAAGCCTTTAATTGTAAATAAATGCTGGCGTTTGCCCAAAGCTTCGCGCATAAGTAATTCAAAACTTGCCTCCGCCGCTTCAAATTGATAACCTTGGCTTTCTAATTCCTTCAAGTGGCGCAATATTTGTTTAGCGGCGGGGTTATTTTTATCTAATTCAATCCCAAAAGTCCGCGCTTTTGCTAAAACATTACTTAGTCCCGCTTGTTCGGAAATAACTATCCGGCGACTATTGCCAATTTTTTCCGGTTCAATATGTTCGTAGGTTAAAGGATTTTTTTCCACCGCCGAGACGTGAATGCCGCCTTTATGGGCAAAAGCCGAACGTCCTACAAAAGCTGCATGTTCGTTGGGGGCAAGGTTGACAACTTCGCTAATAAATCTACTAGCAGTAGTCAGTTGAGTAAGTTTTTCGTCGGGAAGACAGTCATAACCTAACTTTAATTGCAAGTTGGGAATTACCGAGCAAAGGTTAGCATTACCGCAACGTTCGCCATAACCATTCATTGTCCCTTGTACCATTGTTGCGCCTTCGAGTACCGCCGCGATCGCATTTGCAACCGCAGTATCGGCATCATTATGAGTATGGATACCAATTTGAGTATCGGGCGGCAAAGCTTGCTTTACTTCGCGGACAATAAAGCTAATTTCATGAGGCAATGTTCCCCCATTGGTATCGCATAAAGCCACCCACTGCGCCCCCGCAGTAACGGCAGTTTGTAAGGTTTTCAAGGCATAATCTTTGTTTTGTTTGTAGCCATCAAACCAGTGTTCCGCATCGTATATTACTTTACGCCCTGATGATTGGAGATAAGCGATCGTATCGCGGATCATCTCTAAGTTTTCTTCTAAGCTAGTTTTTAGCCCTTCAGTAACGTGCAAATCCCAAGACTTGCCGAAAATAGTCACCCAGCGAGTTCCGGCGGCTAAAATCGCTTGCAGCATAGGGTCTTCTGCTGCCGAAATATTTGGGCGACGAGTAGAACAAAAAGCGACGATTTCCGCTTGGGTTAAAGGTTCTTCTTGAAGCTGCCAAAAAAATTGGACATCTTTAGGATTTGCCCCCGGCCATCCACCTTCGATAAACGGCACTCCTAACTTATCTAATTGTCTAGCGATGCGGAGTTTATCTTCTATCGATACAGATAAACCTTCGCGTTGAGTTCCGTCTCTTAACGTGGTGTCATAAATCCAAAGCGGTGTTGTCATAAATACTAATTAGACTAAGAGAGATATCAAAAATAGGATTAATAGAATAATATGCCCCAAGTTTTTGCTCAGGGTAAAGTAATAGTTTGCAATGCTGGCGACAATCTCCGCCAAGTATTACTCAATAATGATATCAATCTCTACAATGGCAAAGCCTCAGTTATTAATTGTCACGGACTGGGTACTTGCGGTACTTGTGCTGTGATGGTAGAAGGCGAAGTTTCCGAAGTAACTTGGCAAGACAAAACTCGGCGCAGTCTTCCTCCGCATTCGCCCTCTAAAAATCTCCGCTTGGCTTGTCAAACTAAGGTTTTAGGCGATGTAAAGGTTACAAAATTTGATGGATTTTGGGGACAGGGAGAAAATGTAGTTTGGACGAAAGATTAGTCTTAATGACCACAGATGTTGTGATTATTGGTAGTGAAATAATTAGTTAAGCGATTTTGCAACGTAGGTGGCGTAATGCCGCTACCTACTACATTTACTGTTATTTTTGCCCTCTTTGATGCCAACGATGAAATCTTCTCAGCCTTACCAACCTCTTTTACTGCGAATTTTGCACGGGTTAATAGGTTTATTTTTAATTGCGGCAATTTTGACAGCTTTTTGGACTTACAACACTTTTGATGGACGGTGGGGGAAACTTCCCCTTCCTTACTATCCTGAAATTGAAGGTTTGCACGGAACTTTTGGAGTGTTTACTTTACTAATTTTTCCCTTATTTGTTGTCTATGCTTTTCATCGGGGACAAAAACGCTTGCTGCAACCCGATTCATTGGCTAAATTAACTCAGTTTGGCAAACCTATTTGGTGGTACACCTTAAACCGATTTACCAACACTGTTGTCATTTTGGCGCTGACTTTTGCCCTTTTTAGTGGCAAGATGATGGATGAAAAATGGCTGCCTAATGGTGAACTCGATCGCTTTTGGTATTACGCGCACCTAGTTTCCTGGTTAATTATCGTTGCCTGTATTGCCCTCCATCTGCTTATGAATGCCAAAGTTGGCGGGTTGCCATTGCTGCTATCGATGATAAATTGGCGATTTCGTAGTAAAGATAGCCCCGCCCTGTGGTCTACTAATATTGCTGCGTGGTGGTCTTGGCGACGGAGTGCGCAATTAAGCTTACAATCTATTTCTCTACTGACCGCTTTAGAAATATTCGTGCTGGTAAGTATTGTTGCTGCGTGGATAATTTCGCTATTCAAAGAATTTTAACTTATAAAGATTAATCGCTAGGCTAGAGATGGGGAAAAGGGAGAATAGTTTGGCATGACAAGGGACATTTTAATTATTGGTGGTGGAGTAATTGGTTTAGCGACGGCAATTGAATTAAGATTGCGATCGCACTGCGTAACTATACTTGTCCGCGACTTCAACTCTGGCGCAAGTCACGCCGCCGCCGGAATGTTAGCACCCGAAGCCGAACAAATTTCCCCCGGTGCAATGTTAGACCTTTGCTTGCTGTCGCGGCAACTATACCCTGATTGGACGAGCAAAATCGAGCATCTTAGCGGTTTAGGTACAGGGTATTGGAATTGTGGCATTTTAGCCCCAGTTTACGAACAAACTAACCGAAATAATGCTCAATGGTTGGATAAAAGTGCAATTTCTCAGCAACAGCCTAATTTAAGTTCTGATGTAGTCGGTGGTTGGTGGTATCCCGAAGATGGACAGGTAGACAATCGGGCTTTAACTAATGCACTCCGCGCCAGTGCGATCGCATTAGGTGTAAAAATCCAAGATAAAGTCACAGTAAAAAACTTTATTCACCAGCAAAATCAAGTTACAGGGGTTTGCACGACAAACAATGAAGTTATCCATGCCGAACATTATGTATTAGCAACGGGCGCTTGGTCGCAGGAACTGTTACCCATCCCCGTACATCCCAAAAAAGGACAAATGTTATCGGTGCGCGTAACGGAGAAAGAGTTACCTTTAAAGCAAGTTTTATTTGGTTCAGATATCTATATAGTTCCCCGCGCCGATGGGAGAATTATTATTGGTGCAACGATGGAAGACGTGGGCTTTACTCCCTACAACACTCCCGCAGGTATGCAATTGCTTTTGCAACGGGCTATCCGCCTTTATCCGCAATTACAGCAGTATCCTATCGAAGAATTTTGGTGGGGTTTTCGTCCCGCAACCCCGGATGAGTTGCCAATTTTAGGCGCAAGTCCTTACCAAAATCTTACTCTTACCACTGGTCATTATCGTAATGGTATCCTGCTTGCCCCAGTAACCGCTAATCTGATAGCAGATGTCATAAATAACAAAAACTCTGCCTTATTAAAACATTTCCACTACTCCCGGTTTGAAAGTTAAATAATATTCCCCCTTGTCCCCTTGTCTCCTT
>JAPJOW010000029.1:0-3035 GCA_030826005.1 Aliterella sp. RAGGC_92 | reverse complement strand
AATGCAAACACTCAACCCTTCTACAGACCAACTTTTAGATCGCCCCCTAACTATTGCGGGTAAAACCTTTCAGTCGCGCTTAATGACAGGTACGGGCAAATACCGTAGTGTCGAAGAAATGCAGCAAAGCATTATTCAAAGCGGCTGCCAAATTGTCACCGTCGCCGTGCGGAGAGTGCAAACCAAAGCCCCAGGACACGAGGGATTAGCAGAAGCAATAGATTGGACAAAAATTTGGATGCTGCCCAATACCGCAGGCTGTCAGACGGCGGAGGAAGCGATCCGCGTAGCGCGGCTGGGGCGAGAAATGGCAAAGTTATTAGGACAGGAAGATAATAATTTTGTCAAATTAGAAGTAATCCCCGATCCTAAATACTTATTGCCCGATCCAATAGGTACGTTAGAAGCTGCGGAAAAGCTAGTAAAAGAAGGCTTTGCCGTATTACCTTACATTAACGCCGATCCGCTTTTAGCAAAACGTTTAGAAAATGTTGGTTGCGCGACAGTTATGCCTCTTGCTTCTCCGATTGGTTCGGGGCAAGGCTTGAAAAATGCCGCAAATATTGCCATCATTATCGAAAACTCTGGCGTACCTGTAGTGGTAGATGCGGGAATTGGTACGCCTAGCGAAGCCGCCCAAGCAATGGAAATGGGCGCAGATGCTTTATTAATTAATAGCGCGATCGCTCTTGCCCAAAATGCCCCTATTATGGCGCGGGCAATGAATCTAGCCGCCCAAGCGGGACGAATGGCACACCTAGCGGGGCGCATCCCAGTTAAAGACTATGCGATCGCAAGTTCTCCCTTAAGCGGCACAATTACTAGCTAGTAACTAATTTACTCTCCAGTCTGGGCAAGGGCTGGAGAGTTATACAAAGATTTATTTCTAAATTTGGTGAGTTAGTTTCCACACCTTATGTTACGATTGGTAAATAAATTAGCAAAAGGATAGAAAATATGCCATATACAACCGAAGAAGGTGGACGCTTAAACAACTTCGCAAAAGAGCCAGTAGTTTATCAAGCAGAAGATCCTACAGGTACAGAAAAGCGTAATTACGTTCTTTTGGGCATAGTCGCCGCAGCTTTAGTTAGTGGTTTAGTATTTGTAGCTTACTCTGTCTCCTCCGTAAGCTAAGAGTCACGTTTCTCAATTGCATTAAATAGTGATGAGTAGTCAGCATCCGCAAACCCGCTAGTTATCGCTATTTCTAAGATTTTTTTCACACCTTCAATACTGCTAACATTCATCCCCGCCCCTTGCGCTTGGTTAATAAATAACTCCGTATCTTTGAGTAAGTGTTTAGTTGGAAAATTGGGGTTAGAATAATCGCGATCGCGCATTCGCTGCAATTTTTTGTCAAAGGTAGGCGCATACAAAGCGCTTTGACGCAGAATTTGCATAAAAATATCTACACTTGCGCCTTGATGTTCGACAAACCCTAAACTGAGAGCAAAAGCTGTACTAAGCGAAGCAATTAGTTGATTTAAGGCAAGTTTAATTGCTGAGGCGCTGCCAACTTCTCCAATTAGCAACAGTTCAGAACCAAAGTTTTGTAATAAACCTTGCCAACGTTCAAATTGCGCCTCTGTAGCGCCTACCATAACTATTAGCTTGCCAGACTTGGCTTCGGGAATGCTACCTAAAACTGGTGCTTCTAAATATTCACCCCCGGTGGCGATAACTTCTTGGGCGATCGCTATACTTTCATTAGGTGCGATCGTACTCATTTGGATAACAGTTTTTCCGGCTAAATGCGGCTTGATATCCTTTGCTAACAGCAAACTGCGGATAGCGGAAGCGTCGGTAAGCATAAGCATAATACAATCGCTACCCATAATTGCATCGGCGGGTTGCTGGGCAATCTTTACTCCTGCTTTTTGGAGCGGTTCTAGCTTCTCTGGAGTGCGATTGTAAGCAATTAATTCAATTTTAGCCTCTACGAGGCGTTGAGCCATTGGTAGCCCCATTAACCCCGTACCAATAAAACCAACTTGCATAAATTTAAACAGTTTCTAAAAATTCTCGCATATATTGATTAACTAACTGCGGTTGCTCTTGCTGTACTAAATGCCCAGCATTGGCAATATACTTAATTTGCAAGTTTCTTACATAAGCTTGGGTATTGTAAGTCAACTCCTTACCAAGAGCTACATCGCCTTCACCCCAAATCATTAATGTAGGTACTTCTAAAATACTCCAATCTGTACTCAGCATCCGTTGACGCAAAATATTACGATAATAATTCAACATCGCTGTTAGAGCGCCGCGTTTTGATACAGCATCTTTGTAAGCTTCAATATCCGTCTTAGTCAGAGCATTTTTATTAACTAATTCCGCAGTAAATGCGGTATCAATTAATTGATAATCCAAAGCTTGAATTAATGCTTCGGGAATCTCCGGTAACTGAAAAAAGAACATATACCAACTACGGAGCAATTGCTGGGGAGTGCGTAAACCTTCCGCCATTCTTGCAGGATGGGGAATATTTAAGACAATTAGCTTCTCTACCATCTGCGGGCGAGAATAAGCAAAATTCCAGGCGATCGCACCTCCCCAATCATGCCCTACTAATACGCACTTATCGTAACCTAAACCTGTAATTACGCCTTCAATATCTTTAATAAATTCATCCATCACGTAAGCCGATTGCGCTTTTGGCTTATCGCTGTCGTTGTAACCGCGTAAATCGAGCGCCACAACTTGATAATTATCGGCGAATGCTGGGATTTGATAGCGCCAAGAGTACCAAAACTCAGGAAATCCATGCAGCATTAATATTAATTCTCCATTTCCCTGAGTTACATAATGCAGTTTTACACCGTTTGTTGTAATGTACTCGTGCTGCCAAGAATCTGTAATTGCAGTCATAATTAATACTCCTAAAAATTGGCGATTAATTTATTATGTCTTTGTTTTATTAAATTAAAATTAACATCGTATCCTAGGAGCGCCAAGTATTGCTTTCCTTAGTCAGTTAAATTTTATACACTTTGATAGATGTATTTATCAATTAATTGTTGATAAATTTCTTT
>JAPJOW010000028.1 GCA_030826005.1 Aliterella sp. RAGGC_92 | reverse complement strand
GTTTGGGGGGCAGACCCCCCAAGTCTTGGTTTTTTAATAAGATAGGCAGTAGGTGCAACGCATTACGCCCCTACTTACCTTCACTATGCGCGGAGAGTCACAGAATCGACAGTTACAGAAGGCAAAGGAGACTTAGCAATAATCGCCGCCTCCACAAACTGACTAACCCGATTGGGATCGATTGGCTGATCTATGCGCCCGTGACGCTTAAGCGAACTTGAAACAATCACCCCATCGGCGGCGGACATTAAACTAGAAATATTTTCCCAATTTGCGCCACTACCAATAAAAACTGGCGTACCTTTAGCCGCCGCACTTGCCAATTCCAAATCTTCCAGATTTGGCGGACTACCCGTTGCCCAACCAGATAAGATAATTCCATCTGCCAAACCCCGCTCGATCGTATCTTGCACCGCCACCGTCAGATTTGGCGAACTCAAAGGTCTAGCGTGCTTGACCAATACATCAGCAAGGATTTTTACATCGCTGCCCAATTCGCGTCGATAGCGCAGTAATTGATGCGCCGACCCCTCAATTAGCCCCTGATCGGTCGCCATTACCCCCGTCAGCACATTTACGCGGATAAATTGAGCTTTTACCACACTTGCGATCGCGATCGCGCTTTGGGCATCATTACGCAACACATTGATCCCAATCGGCAAAGTTACTAAATTCATCAAGCGATCGATAATAATTGTCATCGCACTGACAACCGCCGGATCTACTTGGCTTTTTGTAAACGGCGCATCAAAAAAATTTTCGACAATAATGCCATTTACTCCGCCACTAGCTAAAGCTGTTGCTTCTTGCTCTGCGCGATCGATTACAGCTTTAAGGCTACCTCCCCACCGGGGCGATGTAGGCAAAGGCAGTAAATGAACAACACCAACGATCGGATTTGGGGTTTTAAATAGCCGATTTAAGTCCACTTCTTTCCTATCTGAATTCAGCCAAATATTGGTTAGCTAAAGTTCTATTAATTTTTTACACAAAACAGGGCTTTTTATGCTTTTTTCCTAAATTGGAAAATTTAGCCGTAAAGTACCCATAAGATATGTTAAGATAAAAACGATGCAAGAACAGGAGTTTGCCACTCCAGCTAATTAAAGGCTTACCACTACTACGCCAAGCGTTACTGTGAGATGAGCCTATCTCTAGGGTAAAGTACGGTAGCTTATACCAAAAACCAAATTGGTGCTTTAAAGTTTAAAAATTATAAAGTTTAAAGAAATATAGTTTCATCGACTAAGCCCCGCTACAAACGGCATTTCTAATTGCTTCCTAAGTTGATTATACGGCTATGAAGAAATAATCTTCTTTTAAGCTTGTGTCGCACTTAAGAACACCGCGTTAACTTCATACGAGCGTTATTTCACTTTATGGGAGATAAGCCAACCATAGCAATTTCACATCTAGGTTGCGAGAAAAACCGAATCGATACCGAGCATATGCTAGGACTGCTGGTAGAAGCAGGGTACAGCGTAGATAGTAATGAAGAATTAGCTTCTTACGTTATTGTCAATACCTGTAGCTTTATTCAATCAGCAAGAGAAGAATCTGTAAGGACATTGGTAGAACTTGCCCAAGCAGATAAGAAAATTGTGATAACTGGCTGCATGGCGCAGCATTTTCAAGAACAACTACTAGACGAATTACCAGAAGCCGTAGCGGTTGTCGGCACTGGCGACTATAACAAAATTGTTGATGTAATTTCGCGGGTACAAGCAGGAGAAAGAGTAAAGCTAGTTTCCCCCGAACCCACCTACATCGCCGATGAAACAACGCCGCGCTACCGGACGACAACCGAAGGTGTAGCCTACGTGCGGATAGCCGAAGGTTGCGATTATCGGTGTGCTTTTTGCATTATTCCTCATTTGCGGGGAAACCAGCGATCGCGTTCGATTGATTCAATCGTTACTGAAGCAAAATTACTAGCAAACCAGGGAGTAAAGGAAATTATCTTAATTTCCCAAATTACAACCAACTACGGCTTGGATTTGTACGGCGAACCAAAGTTAGCTGAGTTGTTAACAGAACTTGGTAAAGTAGACATTCCTTGGATTCGGATGCACTACGCCTATCCCACCGGGCTAACACCCAAAGTAATAGAGGCGATAGCTAAAACCCCCAACGTTCTACCCTACTTAGACTTGCCTTTGCAACACTCGCACCCGGAAATATTACGGGCGATGAATCGACCTTGGCAAGGCGCAGTCAATGATGAAATTGTCGAAAAACTAAAAGCAGCTTTGCCAAAAGCAGTGTTGCGGACAACATTTATAGTTGGATTTCCTGGCGAAACAGACGAACATTACAGACATTTGTTACAGTTTGTAAAGCGCCATCAATTCGATCATGTAGGAGTATTTACTTTTTCACCAGAAGAAGAAACCCCTGCTTATAAATTACCCAATCAATTGCCCCAAGAACTCATGGAGGCAAGGCGAGATGAGTTGATGGAACTCCAGCAACCAATTTCGCTACAAAAAAACCAGCAGCAAATCGGTCAAGTAGTAGACGTACTAATTGAACAGGAAAATCCTGAAACTGGTGAATTGATTGGACGTTCCGCCCGGTTTTCGCCCGAAGTAGACGGTTTAGTTTACGTCCAAGGCAACGCCGCGCTAGGCTCGATTGTTCCAGTAGCAATCTCGGATGCCGACATATACGACTTATACGGGCAAATTGTTAATAGTTACAACTAAAGGCGCGTTTTTAAAATCCCGTAAACCGCTCATACAAAGAACATTATCTAAACGTAAACATTAGGAGAATAAATGACTCTTTCCTTTGAAAGCTTAGGACTTTCGGCATCACGTGTTAGCCAATTAGAAAGCCTAGGATTTACATCGCCTACTAACATCCAAGCTCAAGCGATCCCCGAAATCCTCCAGGGCAATGATGTAGTAGCAAAATCGCAAACGGGGACGGGTAAAACCGCCGCTTTTGCCCTGCCAATATTAGAGCAAATTGACAGCACAACTAGAGGAGTGCAAGCTTTAATTTTGACACCAACACGCGAACTTGCGGTACAAGTTTGTACGGCAATTACTAGCTTTGTTGGCAATCAAGATATCCGAGTAGCGGCAATTTATGGCGGACAATCTATCGACCGTCAAATGTTGCAACTAAAGCGCGGCGTGCAAATAGTTGTCGGTACG
The DNA here is from genome assembly GCA_030826005.1 of Aliterella sp. RAGGC_92. Classification (GTDB taxonomy): domain Bacteria; phylum Cyanobacteriota; class Cyanobacteriia; order Cyanobacteriales; family Chroococcidiopsidaceae; genus Aliterella. The sequence continues at coordinate 22,169 of JAPJOW010000028.1, read as the reverse complement.
CCAGGACGAGTAATTGATTTACTAGAACGGGGAAACTTAAAACTAGAATCGATTAAATGGTTTGTGTTGGATGAAGCCGACGAAATGTTGAGCATGGGCTTTATTGACGACGTAGAAAAGATCCTCAAGTCAGCCCCCGAAGAACGCCAAACGGCATTATTCTCGGCAACAATGCCTGTAACTATCCGCCACTTGGTTGCGAGATTTTTGAAGTCACCCATAACAATTACGGTAGAGCAACCCAAAGCTGCACCCACAAAAATTAATCAAGTAGCTTATTTAGTACCTCGTCACTGGACAAAGGCTAGAGCTTTACAATCGATTTTGGAATTAGAAGACCCCGAATCGGCGCTGATATTTGTCCGCACCCGACGCACCGCCGCAGAATTGACCAACCAATTACAAAACGCCGGACATAGCGCGGATGAGTATCATGGAGACTTGACGCAGCAAGCTAGAGAGCGGCTATTAAGTCGTTTCCGCAATAAGCAAGTACGGTGGGTAATTGCGACAGATATTGCCGCTAGAGGCTTGGATGTAGACCAGTTGAGCCATGTTATTAACTACGACCTACCCGACAGCGTAGAAACTTACGTCCACCGCATTGGGCGCACGGGTAGAGCGGGTAACGAAGGGACAGCAATTTCTGTAGTGCAGCCTTTTGAGCGGCGCAAACAGCAGCAAATCGAGCGCCACGTCCGCCAAAACTGGAAAATTAATTCTATTCCTACTAGAGCGCAAATTGAATCGCGCCAACTAGAACGCTTACAAGTACAAGTAAAAGAAGCTTTATCGGGCGAAAGATTGGCATCATTTTTACCGATTGTGCGCGAACTAAGCGAAGAATACGATGCTCATGCGATCGCGGCGGCGGCTTTACAGATGGCTTACGACAAAACTCGTCCCACTTGGATGCAGTCAGACGCGCCTGCTGAAGAAGAAAGGATTTCTTCACCGAAACCAGTCTTAATTAAGCGTTCTGGGCAACCATCAGTATCGAAAAATAACTAACGAACTTCTTGCCCCCCTAGCCCCCCAACCTTGGGGGGAACTAAATATTAAGTCCCCCAGATTTGGGGGATTTAGGGGGTGATTCTTCTAATTAAGCCAAGGACGGCTAACTTGTTCTAACTGGGCAATTTCATCATCAGTTAGTTTCCAGCCCAGCGCGCCAGCATTTTGCTGGACTTGCTGGGCTGTTTTTGCGCCCGAAATTGCGACGACATTACCTTGACCAATGAGCCAATTGAGGGCTACTTGGGCGGGAGTGCGATCGCGTTTTGCACCGATTTGTCTTAATAGCGCTACTACAGGCTCAATTTTTTCTAATCCCGCCTTACTAAATTGGGGATCGAAGGATCTAGCACCAGTGGGTTTTTCGGAACTATCGGGGCGATATTTACCCGTCAGTCTTCCTTGCGCTAAAGGGCTATAAGCAAGCAGAGTCACGCCTAATTGTTTGGCGGTAGCAGTTATTCCACTACTTTCAATTTGTCTAGTTAGCAGCGAGTAACGAACTTGGTTTACAGCTAAAGGTACGCCGCGACGAGCTAAAATTTGGTGTGCTTCTTGCATTTGCTGGGCGGAGTAGTTGCTTACACCCACAGCACCAATTCTACCGCGCTGTACTTCATCAGCTAAGGCGTTCATAAGGGTTTCTTGACTCATCAAAAAGCTAAATGGCCAATGGACTTGATACAAAGCTACTTGCTCTACTTGCAGGCGTTTGAGGCTTTCTGTCAGCGCATCGGAGACAGATTGGGCGTTAAAGCGCCAAGGTAAAGGGCCAAACTTAGTTGCAATCTGTACCTGTTTATCGCTCTGCTTCATAAATTGCCCTAATAGTTGTTCTGATAGCCCCAATCCATAAATTTCCGCGGTGTCAAAGAACGTTGTACCCGCTTCTAAGGCGGCGTTAAAAGCTTCTTTTAGCTGTTTTTCGTCGTAATCGCTGCCATAGTTCCAAAATAGTTTATCTCCCCATGCCCACGTCCCAATACATAATGGAGGTACGGTTATGCTACTTTGCCCTAATGTAATTGTTTCCATTGTCATCTTTACACTTGTTTACATTTATTTAGTGTAACTTTGGAGTTGAGGGCAAGGGGAGCTAAAAATATGAGTGTAGAACCAAACTTTACTAATATGACTGTGACAGAGCTTCGAGCCTATGTATTAGCACACTGAGATGAGGAAGAAGCTTTACACGCCTACATTGACAAGCTTCATGCGGAAAATCGAGATTCGTAAGTATAAAAAGTTGAAGATAATGTAAGTGATGCGATCGCCGACTATTTAAAAAACAGAAAATAGCTAAATAATTCTTGCTATGTTGTTTAAGCGATCGCTTTACCGTTTTATATTAACTTCCACTATCGTAATAAGGAAGAATGGCATCATTTTTAGGAAAATTCTTGTATATAAAAGAACCGATTAAGGGAGCAGTTATAGCTATCAAAAAAATTTCTTGATTTAGTAGCGGTTGAATGTAATTTTGATAATCAATAACTGAAATAAAAGTTTCTCTTTCGGCTGGTGTTTGACTAAAAACATTTACACCATTAAGAATCGTAACCATAATATTATAAAAACAGTGACAAAGAATTGAAGTAAGTAAATTGCGGGTTTTAAAATATAAAACCGAGAACATAATACTTAAAATAAATATAGAGATAATAGCAATATTTAAGTGCAGAACCGCAAATAGTAAAGATGAGGTTAAAACTCCCGATTTTACTCCCCATTTATTTAACAATTTTTGTAAAACTATTCCCCGAAAAAATAGTTCTTCAATTACAGGTGCTAATAAAATAGCCGATATACTGAATAGTATTAGTTCTGGAATATTATTAAAGTATTTTATGTTAAGCTCATATTCTACATAACTAGGAAATAAAAAAGATAATTTGTATAATGCGATGGAGTTAAAGCCACTAGCAAAAACAATATTTACAATACCTGTAAATAATATCAACTTTAAATTAAGTTTGTTTTTATGATTGATAATTTTATCAAATGTAAGGTTGCTTTTTTGAAAATTAGTAAATAGAATAAATGCCAAATACAAGGATGAAGCTGTCCCTACTAAAAACTCAATACTAGGATTTTCTGCTAAAGTATAAAAATTTGAATTATTCAATAAACTAAATATTAAAAATATCAAATAGGATAAAACTACGATGGCAAGAAAAGAAGATAACATCACTTCTGGAATGTTAATTTCATTAAAAGGTTGAACATATAAATTTTGACCTGGCGAAGAAGGAATCGAAACTGTATTTTTCTTGTCAGGAATAAGCAAGAGAATTGACAAGCCAAATACGTTAAATAAGCCTAGCCATCCCCAATTAGATGAATATCCTTTACTTTGAGTGTATTGGCGACATCCTTTGATGAAAAATACATAGCCGCCTACAAAAAAGCCCAGCGCTGAAAAAGATATGACCGAAGACAAAATAGAAGGTAATTCCTTTAGGTCTTTTACAATTGTTCCTAACAGAATTAATGGAATATATTGTACAGCGAGTCCCAACAAAATCCGATTGATAGCTTTTGCTTTTTTAATTTGCATCATTATTTTCACAGCTTGGGCGAAGTTTCCTGAAAGTCGATACGGGAGTCCAATATTATGGCTTCAATATTGAGCGATCGCCAACCGAGCTAAAATTAGTACAAATTGAGATAGCAAAACTATGACATCTCTAGATTCATTAGTGTGGCTGCAAGAACGCACAGCTTTAGGCATTCTCTCGCCAACGGTACTAGAGGCAATTTCCGCCGTTATTGAAGAACAAACTATTCCCACAAATACGCGCCTAGTTGAAGAAGATACGCCCCCTACTGCCTTATATATTCTCATTGAAGGACAACTAGAAAGCGATCGCATTAACAAAACAACTCCCACTGCTCCCTATGGTTTTTTGCCAGGAGCAGTTATAAACTTGCAAGAATTACTTTTAGAGCAACCAACGCCGCAAACTATAACTACTTTAAGCGAATGTCAACTGTGGGCGATTCCCGCCACCGTATTTAAGCAATTAGTCGCTCAGTATCCAGAAATTGCTCAAGCATTTTCTCGCCAACTTGCTCAAGAATTAGCGCAATTAACTACAGCTTTTACTTACGAACAAGAGCGCTCCGTTGCTTTGCGTCCTTACCTTGTAACCAAAGCCCAACGGGGAATTGTGGGAACAAGTCGCTATGCGGTGCGTTTGCGCCAACAAATTAGACAAGCAGCAGGCGATCGCAAATCGGTATTAATATTTGGAGAACCAGGATTAGAAAAAGATAACATTGCCGCCTTAATTCATTTTGGTTCACCCCAACGGCGCGAACCAATTATTAAAGTTAATTGCGGCATTTTGCAAACTAGCGGCGCAGACTTATTTGGACGCGCTAATGGTAAGCCAGGATTGCTGGAATGGCTGGGAAATGGCACTTTAATTCTCAATAATATTCAAGAACTCCCTCCTGAATTAGTCCCTTCTTTAGCTTCCTTGCTAAAAACTAATACTTATACCCCTGTTAGTCGTAATGGTGAACCTACCGAAGCACGGACTTCTCGCGCCCGAATTTTGATTGTTTCGGAAACCACTCAGCCGACAATCGAACGCTGTATTGGTCACAATATCAAAGTTCCACCATTGCGGGTGCGGAAAACTGATATTAAAGCGCAGGTAGATTACTATATCAGCCTTTATTGTCTAGCTCGAAGCTTACCTAAACCTAAAGTTGTTCCTGAAGCTATCCGAAGATTGCAAGCTTACGACTTTCCGGGAAACTTGAAAGAGTTGAAAAGCTTGGTAGAAAGAGCAATTGTTCAAGCTTCTGGCGCACCAGAATTAACCGAAGAAATATTTTGGGCGGCGGAAACAAAGAAAAAACGGTTTCGGGTGAATTTGTTGAATTTGTATCCCCAACTGCGGCGGTTTCTGCGGAGCGATTGGTGGCCCGACAAGATTAATTATGGTTTTACTTTAACTATCTTTGCGATCGTTGTAGGGATGCTATTTATTGGCCCGCAACATCGCAGCGAAAATATTGCCTTAAATCTATTTTGGGCTTGGTGGTGGCCGTTAATTCTCCTTGGGTTTCCTTTTGTTGGGCGCGTGTGGTGTTCGATTTGTCCATTTATGATTTACGGAGAAGTTACGCAAAAGCTTTCGTTGTGGCTTGTCCCAAGGCAATTGAAACGCTGGCCAAGAGAAGAAGCCGAAAAATGGGGCGGCTGGTTTTTATTTGGCTTATTTGCCTTAATTTTCTTATGGGAAGAACTCTGGAATTTAGAAGATACGGCTTATTTATCTGCTTGCTTACTTCTTCTAATCACCGCCGGAGCGATGATTTTCTCTGCCATTTTTGAACGCAGGTTTTGGTGTCGCTATCTTTGTCCAATTGGGGGAATGAATGGCTTATTTGCCAAGCTATCGATGACAGAATTACGGGCGCAGCAAGGGACTTGTTCGGCAGAATGTACTACTTATCAATGCTACAAAGGCGGCCCGCAAAAAGGTGAAGGAATGGAAACTAACGGGTGTCCTTTGTACTCTCATCCAGCCCAACTAGAAGATAACAAAGACTGCGTACTCTGCATGACTTGTCTTAAAGCTTGTCCCCACCGCTCGGTAGAATTCAATTTGCGTCCCCCAGGGATTGAATTATGGACGACTCACGTACCCCATCTCTATGAAGTTGCTTTATTATTCTTGCTTTTGGATGGTGTATTTCTGCACCGCTTACCCGAAATGCAAACAATGTTTTGGGGAAATGTAGATATAACGCCGTTTTTTCCTCATTTAGTCGTATCTATACTAGCTCTAACGATTCCAGTAATAGTTCCAATAGCTGCCTACGGTTTAATAAAGTTAGTTTATAAACTAAAAAATATCAAACCGCGAAGTTTTGTAGAACTCGCCTATGGTTATTTGCCTTTGGTACTGGGAGCAAATTTAGCTCACTATCTGCGTTTAGGTTTAGGAGAAGCAGGGCGGATAATACCAGTAACTTTAGCAACTTTTGGTTATAGCAGTTCATCAATGCCCGTGCTAGTAGCGCATCCAGCAGTTACAGCATTTTTGCAAGGTGTAACGCTAATTAGTTCCGTCCTTTTGACAATTTTGTTAACTCAAAAAATTGGTCGTCAACCCTTGCGAAGTCTCTTACCACAACATCTTGCTACTATTCTGTTGGGCGCTAGTTTGTGGGTAATTATTGTTGGTAGGTAGGGGTTGTAAAAGCGATCGCACTTCTTCCTTCTTTAATTTAAAAATCGTATCTTTAGATATGCGATCGCCTATTTATTTTCAGGATTTACAAATTTAGTCGATTTATTTCGCTTGCCTAAATTGCGATCGTCCTTAGATAGTCAAGGGCGGACTCAATTAACGATATCGGTTAAGTATAATGGTGAAAGTGAGCGGCGGTGAACGGACTCGCACTCAATACCAGCGACTTTCTTCAGTCCGCTCCAAGTTAATTGTTAGCTGGCGCTGCTAAAGGTACAAAATTGTTCGTAGTCCTTCATCTACCTCCTCCTGCAAATGGTCTGGCAGTGAACCAATGCGTTCAACCAGGAATGTCTTATCGACTGTGAGAATTTGAGATACGTTTGCAACTGAATCCTTAGATAAACCTGTTGCTTCTTGTGATAACAATACATTGCCTGGGGCTTCTGCCAACTGAGTATTTGAAGTAATAATTACAACAATGACCGTACTAATGCGGCTTTGAGTAAAAACATCATCTTGAACGACCAAAACTGGACGGCGATATCCAGGCTCTGAACCAACTGGAGCGGGTAAGTTCGCCCACCAAATTTCTCCCCGATACATTACCAATCCTCACGAGGCAAAGATATAAATTGCATCTTTGCCAGCATGGGTTCTAGTTCAGAAGACTCTTGTGAGTAAATTTGATTCAGCTTGTGCAGGATTTGATGTCGGTTGTATTTTTTCAAGTATGCTTGTAACGCTTTCGTGTAAAGCTCACTGCGTGATAATCCTAGCTGTTGTGACAGTGCTTCTGCTTCTTCAAAAACTGAATCTGGAAGCGAAATAGCAGTTTTCATAGCGTCCTTAGCAGTATTTTATATTCCTTCAGTTATACCTTGGTATAACCAAGACGGCAAGAGCAACTATACTCAGATCCCAGCCGCTAGTTTGTAGGTGCGTCCCAAGCCAAAAACGAAGCCAGCACAAGCATCACAGCCATCTTTAAGGAGAATATATAGAAAAATTCTGCCTAACACCCCTATTTGGAGATTACATAGAATTATTCCGTATAACACTCCCGTACAGAGTGGATATACGGAATAATTCTGGAGCAAGTGCGATCGCACTTCTTCCTGCTTTAATTTAATAATCGTATCTTTAGATATGCGATCGCCAAATCTAACCCCACATTAAAGTTTGCCCCTATTTTTTCCTTACCAAATAAACTCTAAGCAATCGCTACTTTCGCAGACAGAAAACTTCAGGGTTTATTTATGCGATCGCAACTATTAAGTTCTGGCGATCGCAGGTAAAGTTATCCCTACCTACCTTCTTGCACCCCAAAATCTAGCAAGCTTATTCACCAATTCTTGACTCAACCACTTGTAAACTCCCCACATTCAACCCCAGGTTAGAACCAGAAAACTGTAAATATATGTAACGTAGCTGTGAAGCATTAATAAAGTAATCATGCAGATTCAAACCCCAGATTGGGTAAAACACGCAGTTTTCTATCAAATTTTTCCCGATCGCTTTGCTAAAAGCCAACAGCCGCACAAGCGAGTTTTAAAAACAGTTTCTTGGGAAGAATGGGACGAAATGCCCACCCTCCAAGGCTACAAAGGCGGAGACTTATGGGGAGTTTTAGAGCAATTAGATTATTTGCAAAGTTTAGGCATTAATGCAATTTACTTTACGCCGATATTTCAATCTGCCAGCAATCACCGCTACCATACCCATGATTACTATCAAATCGATCCGATGTTGGGCGGAAACGATGCTTTCAAAGATTTACTCGTAGCCTGTCACGATCGCAATATTAAAGTTGTCTTAGATGGAGTATTCAATCACTCTAGTCGCGGCTTCTTCTTTTTCCACGATGTTTTAGAAAATGGCCCTTATTCTCCCTGGGTAGATTGGTTCAAAATTCACGATTGGCCTTTATCTCCCTATAATGGTGAATTTCCCGCCAATTACGAAGGCTGGGCGGACAATCGGGCGCTACCAGTATTCAACCACGATAATCCTGAAGTGCGCGAATACATTATGGAAATTGCCGAGTATTGGATTAAATTAGGCATTGACGGCTGGCGCTTGGATGTACCTTTTGAAGTTAAATCCCCCGGTTTTTGGCAAGAATTTCGAGAGCGAGTTAAAGCCATTAACCCCGAAGCTTATATTGTGGGCGAAGTATGGGAAGACTCTAGAGAGTGGCTAGACGGCACGCAATTTGACGGCGTGATGAATTACCTATTTGCTGCTCCTACAATCGCTTTTGCCGCAGGAAGCCGCGTGGATATGGAACAAGTACAAGACCGTTCTTACCATCCCTACCCCCCACTATTTGCCGCCGAATACGGTGACAAGATTGAATACTTGTTGCAGCTTTACCCTTGGGAAATTCAGCTAACGCAACTTAATTTATTAGCTAGTCACGATACAGCTAGGTTAGTTTCTATTGCCTCTGGCGATCGCCCTAGTGTAGAGTTATCTACTTTGCTATTACTAACTTTTCCTGGCGCTCCTAGCATCTATTACGGCGATGAAGTCGGTTTACCTGGGCGTTTAGATCCCGATTCTCGACGCGGTTTTCCTCTAGAAGCTCAGTGGGAACGCGATGTTTTAGACTACCACCGCCAGCTAATTTCTATCCGTCATAGTTATCCAGCTTTGCGTACTGGTAGTTATAAAATTCTCTTTGCTCAAGGTACGCTTTACGTGTTCGCCCGTATTTTAGATGAGGAAGAATTAATTATTGCTGTTAATGCGGGTACATCAGAAGTCACCGCTAGTATCAAAGTAGAAGACTTGGCTTCTCGACCTAGTAAATTGTTGTACGGTAAAGGAGAAGCAAGCTGGAGCGATGGCGAAGAAGATACTCTAAATCTTAGTATTGCCGAGCGTAGTGGCTGCATCTTAGCTAACCGATAAAACAAAACAAGAGGTATCTAAAAATAGATACCTCTTGTTTTGCTAATAAGCAAGCAAATTATTTAACAATTTCTTACTCTGTTGGCAAAAGTTTATTACTTAGAGAGAACCACCAGCTTGAGTAAGCATTGTTCCTAGCTCTTGTAATTGTTTACCCGCATCGCCACCAGCACTTGCACCAGCGCTAGATGCTTGAGTACCGAGTTTTTTGAGCAATTCACCTACGGAAGAACCCGAAGCGCCGCCGCCTGTTAGAGCAGTCTTTAGTTCGCCAAGAGTGGTTGCAACTTCTGGTGCTGCATCTTTGAGTTGTGACTGCCAACTGTCAATATTTGCTACTGCGGCTTCCGCAGGAATTGATGTTAGTCCACCTTTCAAAGCAGAGATAGTTGAATTGAGGTCTGCTGTTGCCATGATTATCTACTTCTTTGAAATTATCTTACTTTTTAAGTGTAACAACGTTTACAACTTTATGGGTTGAGATTAGGTTAATTTAAGTTTAAATATTTTTTAATTTTGAATATAATCTGTTGTCAGATAAAAATCATTCTTTTGAGAGATTTACTTATTTTAAAAAGGCAAGTAAAGCAGAACAAATATTTCTACTTTACTTTAAAATATGGAATAGAGCGATCGCCTAATTTACACCAAACGTCTATTCTGCCGCAACTAAAGCAGGTATTAGAACGCCGTCAATAACATGGATTACGCCATTATCTGTAAGGATATCTGTTTGTAAAACATTGGCATCATTAACTTTAATACCGTTATTAACTTCAATAGCAACGATCGAGCCTTCCACCGTTGCAGCTTCTGCAATTTGCTTTAAATCTTCTTCTCTCGCGTCCCCAAAAGCTACATGATAAGTTAAGATTCTTTTGAGTTTAGGAATGTCTTGAAGTAGCTCATCTAACGTTTCTTGGGGTAACTTAGAAAAGGCTTCATCTGTAGGCGCAAAGACTGTATAAGGGCCTTCGCTTTTAAGAATGTCTACTAAATCGGCGCTTTCAATTGCCTTAACTAAGGTAGTAAAATTTCCGGCATTAACGGCGGTTTCAATTAGGTCTGCCATAATAATGATTTAAGTTACAAATACAGTAAAGCTTACTAATAGTCTAAAAGCGTCAGCAGAAACATCTATCAGTAGAGGGTTACTTGAAACTTGGTAGGAAAAAGCGATCGCCCTATTTATAAATGGCATTGCTAAACTTAGACATGATTTTCCCTTTGTAGCAACCTACCCTTTTTCATCACCTTGTCCCCTTGTCCCCTTGTCCCCTTGTCTTTCATCCATTACTACAGCAACACCTTATAAACTCAGCAGCGATTCCCGACACACCCGAAAACTGAAGTTGCAGGCGTACTATACTGCAAAGATAAGCATAGATAGTACCGTTTAATTTCTCACTTTTTAGTAAAAGCTATGTTCCCAAATCATCGCCCCCGCCGTTTAAGGACTCATCCTCAATTGCGCCGCATGGTGCGCGAAACTGTCTTAACAACTAACGATTTAATTTATCCTTTGTTTGCCGTCCCTGGCGAAGGCGTTGCCAAAGAAGTTAAATCAATGCCGGGAGTTTACCAACTATCGGTAGATAAAATTGTTGAAGAAGCAAAAGAAGTTTATGACTTAGGCATTCCTGGGATTATCTTATTTGGCATTCCAGAAGATAAAGACACCGATGCAACAGGCGCTTGGCACGATTGCGGTATAGTTCAAAAAGCTGCTACCGCCGTTAAAACCGCCGTCCCCGATTTAATTGTTATTGCCGATACTTGTTTGTGCGAGTATACTCCGCACGGACACTGTGGCTATTTGCAAGTAGGGGATTTAACGGGAAAGGTGCTAAACGATCCCACTTTAGAATTATTAGGCAAAACTGCGGTTTCTCAAGCGAAGGCGGGTGCGGATATTATTGCGCCTTCGGGGATGATGGATGGATTTGTGCAAGCAATTCGCACAGCTTTAGATGCGGCGGGTTATCAAGATACGCCAATTATGTCTTACGCAGCTAAATACGCCTCCGCTTATTATGGCCCATTTCGGGACGCGGCAGATTCTTCGCCGCAATTTGGCGATCGCCGCACTTACCAAATGGACTCAGGAAACGCCCGCGAAGCTTTAAAAGAAATTGAGTTAGATATCGCTGAAGGCGCAGATATGCTGATGGTAAAGCCAGCTTTGGCTTACATGGATATTATCTGGCGCGTTAAGGAAGCAAGTAACTTGCCTGTAGCCGCTTACAACGTTTCTGGGGAGTATGCGATGGTAAAAGCGGCGGCGCTAAATGGTTGGATTGACGAAGAGCGAGTTGTGATGGAAACTTTAACTGGCTTCAAGCGTTCTGGCGCAGACTTAATTTTGACTTATCACGCTAAAGATGCAGCGCGTTGGCTTGGATAAGTAGAATTTGGAGGCGCAACTTGTGCTTGCGCCTCTAAGTAACTTTTTTCTCGGATATAAATAATTCTTAAAGCTGCGACAACACTTTCGGCGAGTACGGTTTTAACTACATTTAGCAAGTCTCCCCAGCTTATTAATTGTTCGATATCTAAACACTGCCCAAATTTAAGCGCGTAAAATTGCCCCCAGGTTTCCTGGGGTGCTTGTTTGATTTTGAGCTTTTGCCACCGCTTGCGCCAATAATGAAAATCTAGAGTTGTAGGCGGTGTAACTCCAACAATCGGCGGCAAATCAGCGTAACTAACAAACTTGCTCAATCCTTGTCCTACTACTAAAATTACTCTCGCCCAACAACGAATTTCTCTAATTTTTTCTACGGGTACTTTGAGAACTAACGCTACAGATTCCGTCGTGACAAATCGCGCTAGAGGATGAATATTGTTGGATTGCGGCGAGGATGTTGTTATCATGTTAATCAATTCCCATTTTGGGCTTTGTATATCGATCGATTCCCACTTGGGAATTTGTTTTGATAAGTGCGATCGCTTAAAGTCGCCAAACTGTGAAGCGATCGCTTTTAATTAAAGTTTATTATTAAACTCATGTCAAGAAAAGAAATAATCAAAGTGCGGATTAGAGAGTTTGCCGCTAAAGAAGGTTGGACGCTCAAAGAACTATCCGAAAGATCGGGAGTGTCTTACAGCACGATTAAAACTTATGCCGTATCTTCAGGCATGGTGATGGCGGATTTAGGTGCATTAAGGAAATTGGCACAGACATTCAACGTGCTAATTGAAGATTTGCTAGAAGTAGTTAAAGAGCAATAGATGCAAGCTATCATAACGATGAACCAGTTAAGGTTTGTGATATAAATAATAACTGATATCGGTTGACAAGTCAACTATATGTCAAGTAACGGATTAGTTAGATTAAAAATTAAAGAGTTTGCGGCAAAAGAGGGTTGGACGCTCAAACAAGTAGCGGACAAGTCAGGAATTGCCTATGGAACGATCAAAACTTATGCTGTATCGCCAGGAATGGCAATGGCAGATATTAATGCCCTGAGAAAGTTGGCAAGGACGTTCGATATTTTGATAGAAGACTTGTTAGAAGTAGTTAAAGAGTAAGAGACTTCGCGTTTATTTAGTCTCGAAACGCTAAGATTTTAGATTAACAAGCAAAATAACTATCGAACTAATGGCAGAAACATTATTTTTCAACGCCCTCAATCAGGCTATAGATGAAGAAATGGCGCGGGATTCTACGGTACTCGTGCTAGGAGAAGATGTAGGTCACTACGGCGGTTCTTACAAAGTTACCAAAGACCTGCATAAAAAATACGGCGACTTGCGCGTATTAGATACGCCCATTGCTGAAAATAGTTTTACAGGGATGGCAGTCGGCGCAGCAATGACAGGCTTAAGACCGATAATTGAGGGCATGAACATGGGGTTTTTGCTTTTAGCCTTCAATCAAATATCTAACAATGCCGGGATGCTGCGCTATACCTCTGGAGGGAATTTTACAATTCCGATGGTAATTCGCGGGCCGGGGGGTGTAGGAAGACAGTTAGGCGCGGAACACTCCCAGCGATTAGAAGCATATTTTCAAGCTGTTCCGGGCATCAAGATCGTTGCTTGTTCTACTCCCTACAATGCCAAAGGACTGCTAAAATCGGCAATTCGCGATAATAATCCGGTACTGTTTTTTGAACACGTATTACTTTATAACTTAAAAGAAAACTTGCCCGACGAAGAATATTTGCTGCCCTTAGATAAAGCCGAAGTAGTGCGTAAAGGTAAAGACGTAACTATTTTGACTTACTCGCGGATGCGTCACCATGTTTTGCAAGCAGTGAAGCCTTTAGAAAAAGACGGTTTCGACCCTGAAGTAATTGACTTAATTTCTTTGAAACCTCTAGACTTTGAAACTATCGGCGCTTCGATTGCCAAAACTCACCGCGTGATTATTGTAGAGGAGTGTATGCGGAGTGGTGGAATAGGCGCAGAATTAACAGCTTCTATTAACGATCGCTTATTTGATGAATTAGACGCGCCAGTCTTGCGGTTATCTTCGCAAGATATTCCTACGCCTTATAATGGCAAGTTAGAGCGCTTAACAATCGTGCAGCCAGAGCAAATTGTAGAAGCCGTTCAAAAAATGGTAGCTTTGCGCGTTTAGCGGTAAGTAATGGGTTTGCTGCTACGACCCGTTCAAAACCGATTATCATACATTTGTTTAGGAGCGGGTCATGGTATGCAGAAACAGCGAGGGGTATTAGCTTTAATTTTAGTGTTGATTATCGGCGCGATCGCGACGATCGTCAACATTGATATTCCTTTAGGATTGGATTTACAAGGCGGTTCTCAACTAACAATTCAAGTAAAACCAACTCAAGAAATTAAACAAATTACCCAACAACAGCTAGAAGATGTACAGAAGGTAATTGAAAATCGAGTTAACGGTTTAGGAGTGTCCGAACCTGTAGTCCAAACCGTAGGACAAGATCAAATTTTGGTGCAACTGCCTGGAGTTAGCAACCCCGAACAAGCAGAAAAGGTTTTAGGCGGTACGGCGCAATTAGAGTTTAAAGCCCAAAAACCCGGTACAGAAGCGCAATTATTTGCTTATCAACAATCACAGAGCGAACTTTTAGCCAAGCAAGCAGAACTAAGAAAAACTGACGATAAAGCAGCAATAGAGAAAAACCAAGCCGACTTGCAAAATAATTATAGTGCGATCGCCGAATTATTTGAAAGTAAAGGATTGACAGGTAAAAATCTTAAAGACGCTGTTGGCGAACCTACTCAATCTAGCAATAATTGGAACGTAGCTATCCGCTTCGATCCTGAAGGCGGTAAGTTATTTGCAGACTTGACAAAAAGCCTTGCGGGAACGGGGCGCAGTATAGGAATTTTCTTAGACAATAAACTAATTAGCGCTCCCAATGTAGGCGTAGAATTTGCTTCTACAGGAATCACCGGAGGCGCGGCGGTTATTACTGGGCGCTTTACACCCCAAGAAGCAAACGAGTTAAGCGTGCAACTGCGCGGCGGTGCTTTACCCGTACCTGTAGAAATTGTCGAAAACCGCACCGTAGGGGCAACTTTGGGACGCGATAGCATTCAACGCAGTATCTACGCAGGAGTAGGTGGCTTGCTTTTAGTGCTAATTTTTATGGTGGTCTACTACCGCTTACCCGGACTAATTGCCGATATCGCTTTAATTATTTATTCTCTGCTGACTTGGGCGAGTTTTGCTTTATTAGGCGTAACACTGACACTTCCAGGTATTGCTGGATTTATTCTCAGTATCGGGATGGCGGTAGATGCTAATGTCTTGATTTTTGAGCGGACGCGGGAAGAATTACGGGCGGGTAAGACTCTATATCGCTCCGTAGAATCCGGCTTTTATCGCGCTTTTTCTAGCATTTTAGATGGCAACGTGACAACGGTAATTGCTTGCGCGGCACTATTTTGGCTGGGTTCGGGTTTAGTGCGCGGCTTTGCTCTTACTTTGGCGCTGGGGGTGGCAATGAGTATGTTTACAGCCATTACTTGCAGTCGGACATTAATGTTTATCGCCATTAGTTTACCTGCTTTGCGGAAGCCAGAACTATTTTGTCCAAATCTACCAGCCGCTAAAAAAGCATCGGGGGCAGTATGAAGTTTAGCGTCAACAAACAAAGAAATCTCTGGTGGGGTATATCTTTAGCCTTGATTTTAGCTAGTTTAATTTCTATGCTGATTTCTTGGCAGCAAATTAATGCGCCATTGCGCCCTAGTTTAGATTTTGTGGGCGGTACGCGGCTGCAATTAGAGCGCGATTGCTCGATTCCGGGAAATTGCGATCGCCCAATCGATCTGGCGGCGGTGCGTCAGATTGCAGCAGAGCAAGGATTGGGTGGCAGTACAATTCAACTTGTAGATAAGGGGGGCAATTCTAGCAACCAAATTTTATCTATTCGCACCAAAAACTTAAGCGGTGAAGAACGAACAAAGCTGCAAGATGCTTTAAGTCAAGAAATCGGGCAATTGGATTTAGAAGCAAGTCAAAATGACACCGTTGGCCCGACTATTGGCAGACAATTACTTAGTTCGGGTTTACTTGCTTTAATTGTCTCTTTTGCTGGCATTATTATCTATTTGAGCTTTCGCTTTGAGTTAGATTATGCGGTGTTTGCAATTATTGCTCTATTCCACGATGTTTTGATTACGGCGGGTGTTTTCTCGGTGTTGGGTTTAGTCCAAGGAGTGGAAGTAGATAGCCTTTTTATCGTTTCTTTGCTGACGATTACAGGTTTTTCGGTTAACGATACGGTAGTAATTTACGATCGCATCCGGGAAGTAGTCAAGCTCAACCCCGACCAACCTATTAAAGAAATTGTCGATGATGCGGTCAATCAAACTTTGACTCGTTCGATCAATACTACTTTAACGGTGTTGTTGACTTTGTTTTCGATTTTCCTCTTTGGCGGCGAAACGCTCAAAAACTTTGCTTTAGCGCTAATTATTGGTTTTACCCTAGGGGCTTATTCCAGTATCTTTATTGCTAGTACGTTGTTGTCCTTATGGCGAGAATTAAGAACTCAACCCAAGTCTGTAGAGGTTCTTGAGTAGTTTCCTAATAGATCCCCCTCAATCCCCCTTTCTAAGCAGGGTGGTTAGGGGGGATCTACCATTAGGAAACCACAGAATGATTTTGCATACATTCTCATAAAAGCGGGTGAAATACCTGCTTTTTTAATAGCAAACCCAATACCCGACAAAATAAGTCGGGTATGTTTGACGGGGAAAATACCTCGTGTTAGTATCAAGCGACTGACGGAAAACAGAGAGTATAAAGCCAATGACCAAAGCGATCGCAAACCAACCAATATCTTTATCCGCTACTTTTAGCGCCTTGAAGTGCAAAGAATGTAGTGCCGAGTACGAACTAAAAGCTATTCACGTTTGTCAAGAGTGCTTTGGGCCATTGGAAGTAACCTACGACTACGACGCTATCCGTCGCACTGTTACCCGCGAAAGTATCCAAAAAGGGCCTAATTCTATTTGGCGTTACCGTGCCTTTTTACCCGTAGCTACCGAAAATCCAATCGATGTTGGTACGGGGATGACCCCTTTAATTCAGGCGAATCGCTTGGCGCGCCGTTTGGGATTGAAAAAGCTATTTATCAAAAACGATGCGGTAAATATGCCTACATTGAGCTTTAAAGATCGGGTGGTTTCCGTCGCCTTGACTCGCGCTAAAGAATTAGGCTTTACAACAGTTTCTTGCGCCAGTACCGGAAACTTGGCAAACTCTACCGCCGCGATCGCTGCTAGTGCGGGTTTAGACTGCTGCGTGTTTATTCCCGCAGATTTGGAAGCGGGGAAGATTTTAGGAACGCTAATATACGGACCTACAGTAATGGCAGTTGAAGGTAACTACGATCAAGTCAATCGCCTCTGCTGTGAAGTAGCTAATACCCACGATTGGGGATTTGTCAATATAAATTTACGTCCTTACTACTCGGAAGGCTCAAAAACTTTGGGTTACGAAGTCGCCGAACAACTAGGTTGGCAATTACCAGACCATATTGTTGCACCCCTTGCTTCGGGTTCGTTATTCACCAAAATCTATAAAGGTTTCCGCGAATTTGTTGATGTTGGCTTAGTAGAAGACAAGCACGTGCGTTTTAGCGGCGCACAAGCTGAAGGTTGTTCGCCGATTGCTCAAGCCTACAGGGAAGGCAGAGACTTTATTAAACCCGTCAAACCCAGCACGATCGCAAAATCAATTGCCATAGGCAATCCCGCCGATGGAGTGTACGCCTTAGAAGTAGCTAAAAAAACCAATGGCAACATTGAATCAGTCAACGATGCAGAAATCATTGACGGTATTAAACTTTTAGCCGAAACCGAAGGTATATTTACCGAAACCGCCGGAGGAACAACAATTGCCGTTCTCAAAAAACTTGTAGAAGCAGGCAAAATTGACCCTGAAGAAACAACGGTAGTCTACATTACAGGGAATGGATTAAAAACCCAAGAAGCCGTCCAAGGTTATATTGGCGAACCGTTAACTATTGAAGCTAAGTTAGATAGCTTTGAACGCGCTTTAGAGCGATCGCGTACATTAGATCGTTTAGATTGGCAGCCCGTGCTAGTTTAATAAAATCATTGTTGTATTTGTCACCTTTGTTATTCCTTCCCTCCTTATGTCCGTCAAAGTCTTAATTCCTACTCCCCTGCAAAAATTCACTAATGACCAAGCCACTCTAGAATGTGATGGCAAAACTATTTCTGAATTAATCGAAGCGTTAGAACAAAATTGTCCTGGTATCAAAGCGCGTCTGTGTGACGAACAAGGACAACCCCGGCGCTTTTTGAACCTTTACGTCAATAGTGAAGATATCCGCTTTTTAGAAGGGACAGATACCCCGCTAAAAGAAGGTGATGAAGTTAGCATAGTTCCGGCGGTTGCTGGTGGCTGATAACTCTAAATAGTTATTTGTAAGTAGACTTGAGCTATGAGATAGCTTAAGTCTACTTTTTAGTTTTAGACTTAGACTGACTTTACAATTACTCTTTCCGGTGGATATTTATCAATCCGTAGTTAGTCCAATATTGTTTTCTGGCTTAAAAACCGATCCCGAATGGCTGCAAAAACAGACAATTAGTAATCTTTATAAACTAGACAGAAGTAAAAATATTGTTTCTCAAGGCGTAAAAGCTCAATTAGCAAAGTCTTTGAGCTTTAGCCACGATTCTCTAGCACAAAAACTCTGGGGTTTGGAATTTCCCAATCCTGTAGGATTAGCGGCGGGATTTGATAAAGATGGATTGGCGGCGGGAATTTGGTCAAATTTTGGCTTTGGGTTTGCAGAAATAGGCACTGTAACCTTACAAGCGCAGCCAGGCAACCCCCAGCCGCGTTTATTTCGTTTACCTGTCGATAAAGCCGCTCTCAACCGCATGGGGTTTAATAATTGTGGCGCAGTAGCAATGGCAAAACAATTAGCAAACAGGTTTAAAGTAGCTAAAAGCTCAATTCCGCTTGGGATAAATTTAGGTAAGTCGAAAATTACAGCTTTAGAAGACGCACCCAGCGATTATTTGGGTAGCTTTCGCGCTTTGCAAGAGTTAGGAGATTATTTTGTAGTTAACGTATCTTCCCCCAATACTCCAGGATTGCGAACTCTGCAAGATGCGGGAAGTTTAAACGATATATTAGATGCTTTGCAGCAAGAAAACCAAGGATGCAAGCCGATTTTAGTTAAAATTGCGCCAGATTTGGCATGGGATGCGATCGCAGACATCTTAGAAGTTGCTAAAATTCAACAACTTGCGGGAATTATCGCTACAAATACAACTATTCGCCGCGATAACTTACAAACCCAAATTATTGCAACTACAGGTAAATCTATTCATGAAGAAAATGGGGGTATTAGTGGTTTACCTGTAAAAAATCGCTCTACTGAAGTCATCCGCTTTATTTATTCTGAGACTAAAGGACAACTACCAATTATTGGCGTTGGGGGTATATTTACTGCTACCGATGCTTGGGAAAAAATAACGGCGGGTGCAAGCTTGTTGCAAGTATATACTGGATGGATTTATGAAGGACCATTAATGGTACAACGAATTTTAGTTGGTTTGCAGGAAAAATTGCACGCGCAAAATTTAACATCTGTTTCCCAAGCTATAGGTTTAGCTGCTATTAAATAAGTTATGAATTTGTAAGAGACATGACTAATCTTAATCTTGCCTAAAATAAATCTATTGAGTTTTTAAGTAAAAGTTTAGTTGCTCTAAGAAAACAAAAGTAATTATCTAAAAAATGTTATGGATGGATGGTTTAGTGTTAATTGGCGAGAACTCTTTGTTCCTAGCATTCCGCTTTTTGAACTTTTTGTACGCGGATCTATAGTTTATTTAC
Source organism: Aliterella sp. RAGGC_92 (assembly GCA_030826005.1). Classification (GTDB taxonomy): domain Bacteria; phylum Cyanobacteriota; class Cyanobacteriia; order Cyanobacteriales; family Chroococcidiopsidaceae; genus Aliterella. Next base: position 2,705 of record JAPJOW010000028.1, on the reverse strand, counting down.
TGTTATTTTTTGTTTTACGCTTTATCCCCGCGCGTCAATTAGGGATGTTAGGAATAACAGATTTACTTGTCGTAGTGCTGTTTGCAGAAGCGGCTCAAAATGCTATGGCGACAACTTACACTTCAATTACAGAAGGAGTTGCGCTTGTAGGTACGGTAATTTTTTGGAGCTACTTAATTAACTGGCTTGGTTATAAATTTCCTAAGTTGCAACAATTTCTCAATCCACCACCTTTATTATTAGTTAAAAATGGTAAATTAATCGAGCGCAATTTAGAAAAAGAACTGATTACTGAAGAAGAATTAATGAGCCAGTTACGCCAGCAAGGCGTAGAGTTGATTCAAGAGGTAAAGATAGCTTATATGGAAGCTGATGGCGGAATTAGTGTCATTCCCCAGGCAAAAAAAATCTCTATCACTGAGCAAATAAAGTAGCGACTGCGTGTTAATTTAGTTAACAAAAACTTGACCATTTTGTTGAATTCTAATCGCGCTTTGTTGGTCGTTCAAAGTTCGTCCTTCCCTTAAAGAAACTTCCAATAGCTCTGAATTAGCCGCAGAAGTAGCAGCAATTTGAATAAATCCGTTATCGGGACGCACTAAAGTCAGCGTTACAGGAGCGGGTAAGTCTTTAAGTACAACTTCTCCTTTTGCTGGTAAAGTGCGGCGCTCGGTATAGTCAATGGCTTCGTAGGTAATAGCTGTATTGGTAGTATTTGTTAACTTGACACTTACTTTACCGTTGATTGGTGTAACCGTTGCGATCGCATTACTACTTTCTTCTGGTAAAGGTGGTATTAATGGAGCGCTGGGAGTAGAGTTATTAGCTGGTGCGCGATCGCGCTTGTATTGCTGCTCGTTAAATATACTTGGTTTAGGATTAAGCACTCCCCTAGGCGCAGGAGTTTGAGCTATAGAACTTAGAGGAATGGCAACAAGTAGTAAACTACCGCAAACTACAGCTAATTTATGTTTGTTTTGGTTGATTTTAAGCATATTTATTTGACTAGCGTTTTACTGTAAGTTACTAAAACTATTGATTAACTTGCCTCTAACATTAGGTATAAAATTATTTAAGTATTTTAGTAAGTTTAAACAAAAAAGCTTGATGAAGGGATTTAGAAGGAAGCTTACTATCATCTATTGGTGGCGAAATAGAAGAATCTCGCCATAAAACTAAAGGAATACTTAAAGATCCTAGAATCGTTACAACTCCCGCCATAATCCAAACTAACCAACGATTGGGGCGATAGTCGCCCCGTTCGATTTGCCAAAAAACTTGGTTGTAACGCCAAGCAGCTAAAGAAATTGTGATAATTCCAAAAATTACAAAGCTAATTCCTAAGTTTTCTGAGTTAAAAATGACGTTAATAGCAACGGGCTTTTGAGTAACGGCGGTATGGAGTTGACGCAGAAATAAACCAAATCTGGCGATCGCAATCCCAAAACCAATTAAAGCAATAGATGTTCGCAGCCAAGCTAAAAACGTCCGCTCGTTGGCTTGATGTTCTCGTTGGCGATCGATTACAGGTTTTACCATTAATTGCGATCGCACCACTCCAAAATTCGATTCCACGCCCACCAAGGATCGGGATCTCCCGCCAGTTTTTGACCTTCCATGCTACTTATATAGCCAACATGACCGCCGTAATCAGTTAGCACTAAGTCTATATGCGGATTCTGTTTACAAGCGGCTTGCAAGTCGGGAATAATTGCCGGAGCAAACATCGGATCGTCGGCAGCATATAAAATTAAAGTTGGCTTTTCCAGGTGCGGTAGTATACGCAAGCCACTACTAGCTTCGTAATAAGCTTCTACCGTAGGGAAACCCAAGCGATCGATAACTAGCTCTTTATCAAAACCCCAGATGCTATTTGCTCTTTCAATTGCCGCTAAATCGATTTTTCCGGGGTGAGCGCGGTAAATTTTTAGTGCCAGTTTTTTTAGTTCCTTAGCGATCGCTTGTTCCAAATACTTACCCCAAGGATCTTTAACCAAATAATTAAGCGATCGAATAGAGTCTAAGCTCGGACAAATTACCGCCGCGCCGCCAATTTCATTGTTATCTAGTTCTACTTCTTTATTTTCAGTTAATTCTTGGGCTGCTTTTACCGCCCACAATGCCAATTGTCCCCCCAAAGAAAACCCTGTAAACCAAAACTTGCCAGGACATCCTAGGGCTTTAGATTGCACCGCAATGCGTACAAAGTCTTCGCCTTCAAACAAGCCATCCGAAGTCAGCGTTGGCGACAACAAAGCAGTTTTGCCGTGCGCTCTCCAATCAAACAGCACTACCGCATAGCCTTGAGCGAAAGCTTTGCGCCCCAATAGTTGTAAAAACCATTGATTATCTAACGAGCCAGTAATTCCATAAGTGCCGATAATCGTACCGCGTGGGCGATCGGGAATTGCAACAATGCCAAAAATTGGAACTCCTTTTGCCCCAGTAAAAATTTTTTCTTGATAAGGTGGCTCTGAGTGTACGGTTGTCTTTTCCCATTCTTGACTTGCAACTAGGGCTGTATGCACGGTCATTAACACGCCATTTTTTAGCCACCAAGGGGGAATATAGGCAACATTTGACATAAAGCAAGCTAAAAATAAACGCAACTACTCTATTATTTCGGCTTACTGCTTATTTTTTCTCCTTCCATAGTTCATTTACTACTACAATTGGTAAAATCTTTAGACTAAATTTAGAATGCT
>JAPJOW010000289.1 GCA_030826005.1 Aliterella sp. RAGGC_92 | reverse complement strand
AAATTTGGCTTTTAACTCTTATCTCTAATCTAATCCGAGAACTAGCAAAATAAAGCTTAATTGCCATAATTTCATCTTAAAAATCAAAAAATTGACAACAACTTTACAAGACTAAACATAAGTATAATTTAGCACCTCCTTAAAAAGGTTTGTAAGGGTTTGTACTTAAAATAGAAGAAAACAAACTCGTGGTCAATAGTCCGATCGCTGCGAGCCAAAGTAGAATTAAGGAGCGGTAGCACTTTAAAAGTAGCAAAAAAATGAAAAACCGTAGTGTAGTTGAAGGCAATGAAATCGCGAGCGTAGTTGAAGGCAAAAAGTCAGCACTACTATTAAAGCGCGTCAAGTTATGACCAATACACAGACCTCAGAGCAAACTCCAGCAAAAAAAGCCATAGCTAATTTACCCTTAGTCAAAGATCGAGATCGCCTAGCCGCTCGGATTAAAGAGATTCCTAAAGAGCCAGGAGTTTATATAATGCGAGACATCAGCGATCGCATTATGTATATAGGCAAATCGCGATCGCTGCGATCGCGCGTTAGTTCGTACTTCCGCCCAGCGCAAAAACTAAGCGATCGCATTTCTATGATGGTTAGGCAAGTAACAGAAATTGAATTTATTGTTACAGATACCGAAGCTGAGGCTTTAGCTTTAGAAGCAAATTTAATCAAGCAACACCAGCCGTATTTTAATGTCTTACTTAAGGACGATAAAAAATATCCCTATGTCTGCATTACCTGGTCGGAAGAATATCCACGTATTTTTATCACTCGCAACCGCAGAATTGGCAAAGAAAAAGATAAGTTTTACGGCCCTTATACCGATGCGGGGTTACTAAGGAGCATATTACGCATAGCTAAACGCATCTTTGCCCTCAAGCAACGTCCGCAGCCCTTATTTAAAGATCGTCCTTGTTTAAACTACGATCTAGGGCGTTGTCCTGGAGTATGTCAAAAACTAATTACCCCGGAAGAATACCGAAAAACCGTGCAAAAAGTCGCAATGGTATTTCAAGGACGAGCGCAGGAATTAATTGACATATTAACCGAGCAGATGCAGAAATCCGCCGAGGAAATGAACTACGAATCTGCCGCCCGACTGCGCGATCAAATTGCTGGGTTAAAGTCGCTAAATGCCGAGCAAAAAGTATCCTTGCCCGATGATACCGTATCGAGAGATGCGATCGCCCTTGCTGCCAACGAGCAACACGCCTGCATTCAACTATTTCAAATTCGCGCCGGGAAATTAGTAGGAAGACTGGGTTTTGTCGCCGATGTGAGTGCAGAGGCAGGAGCGATTTTACAAAGAGTGTTAGAGGAACATTATCAAACGGCGGATTCTGTAGAAATCCCGACAGAGATATTAGTCCAGCATGAATTGCCGCAAGCAGAAATGTTAGCCGAGGTTTTGAGCGATCGCAAAGGACGAAAAGTAAGCATACTTACCCCTCAGCGTTCGACGAAAGCAGAATTAATTGAAATGGTCGAACGCAATGCGGAATACGAATTAGCGCGGACGCAAAAGTTAAGCGATGCTAATTCTCAAGCGATGGAAGACTTGGCAGCTATTGTAGACTTGCCCGAATTACCGCGCCGCATTGAAGGTTACGACATTTCCCACATTCAAGGCGCTAACGCGGTTGCGTCTCAAGTCGTATTTATAGACGGATTGCCCGCTAAACAATACTATCGCCATTACAAAATTAAAAATCCTACCGTTATGGCGGGGCATTCTGACGACTTTGCAAGTTTAGCAGAAGTAATTAGTCGGCGTTTTCGCAAGTACGCTCAAGATCCACAACTACCGCGCGTCGGGAATCCCGATTGGCCCGATTTAGTAATGATTGATGGTGGTAAAGGGCAACTATCTTCAGTAGTAGCAGTATTGCAAGAGATGAATCTGTTAGAAGATTTACACGTAGTCAGTTTAGCAAAGCAGCGAGAGGAGATATTTTTACCCGGAGAATCTAAACCTGTAGAAACTCAATCAGAACAGCCAGGAGTGCAGTTGTTGCGGCGATTAAGAGATGAAGCTCATAGATTTGCAATTAGCTTCCACAGGCAGCAAAGAAGCGACAAATTAAAGCGATCGCGTTTAGATGATATTCCGGGTTTAGGATACCACAGACAAAAGCAACTACTCGCGCATTTTCGCAGTGTTGATTATATTCGTCAAGCCTCACCAGAGCAGTTAACGCAAGCGCCAGGAATTGGTTCGCATTTAGCCCAGGAAATCTACAACTATTTTCATCCGGCGTGATAAAAATTGCTACTTACAAAAGTAAACAGAATGAGCTTAGTTGAAGAAGTCTTAAACCAATTACCGGGTGATGTTTTAGGCGGATTAAGGAAAAGCGATCGCCTTCTTGCTTCCCTGAGAGAAAACACTGCACCGATTCCCCAAGTAATAACTCAAAGTAACGTATCTTTAGAGACTGTAGACTGGGACGTAGTTATCTGCGGCGGAACGTTAGGAATTTTGATTGGTTGTGCTTTGGTGAAAAGAGGCTGGCGAGTAGCTTTGTTAGAGCGAGGGATTTTGCGCGGGAGAGAGCAAGAATGGAATATATCGCGCTCGGAATTAGAAGTATTTTTAGAACTAGACTTGTTAACTGAGCAAGAATTAGAAAATGCGATCGCAACTGATTATAATCCCGCCCGTGTCAGCTTTCTTGGCGGTACAGAAGTCTGGGTAAATGACGTTCTCAATATTGGCGTAGATCCAATTTATTTATTAGAAACAGTCAAAAATAAATTTCTAGCGGCGGGTGGTAATTTGTTTGAAAATACCGCTTTTGATAGGGCTGTTGTTCATCCTAATGGCATTTTAATCTCCAACACCTTTAGTACCCGTTTGCTCCTAGATGCGATGGGTAATTTTTCCCCGATAGTTGGGCAAGCTAGAGTTGGCAAAAAGCCTGATGGTATTTGCTTAGTTGTCGGTAGTTGCGCTCAAGGATTTCCGCCAAATAACACGGGCGATTTATTAGCATCCTTCACGCCTTTACTCAATAATTGTCAATACTTTTGGGAGGCTTTTCCGGCGCGGGATGGGAGAACTACTTATTTATTTACCTACATGGACTTGGACGCTAGACATATTGGACTAGAAACATTGTTTGCGGAATATCTGCGTTTATTACCAGAGTATCAAGGTGTAGAACTAAGTCAATTACAACTGCAAAGAGCGCTGTTTGGTTTTTTCCCTGCTTATAGTCAGCAATTATATTTCCCTTGGGGACGAATTCTACCCGTTGGCGATAGTAGCGCAAATCAGTCACCTTTAAGCTTTGGTGGTTTTGGCTCAATGGTGCGTCACCTCAAACGCTTGACTATTGGTATTAGCGAAGCTTTAGCAACAGAGCAATTGTCAGCATCCGCCTTGAAACAATTGCAACCTTATCAGCCTAATTTGAGCGTTACTTGGCTATTTCAAAAGGCAATGAGAGCAAGTATCGGGCAAAAAGTTGAACCAAATCAAATTAATAGTTTACTTTCCGTTGTATTTGCCCAAATGCAGCAACTAGGCGAACCTGTTTTAAAGCCATTTTTGCAAGATGTGGTGCAATTTAGTGGTTTAACGCAAACCTTACTTAAAACTGGCATCAGCCATCCTTTATTAATTGCTCGCGTAATTCCCCAAGTTGGTATTATCAGCTTAATTACTTGGACTTGGCACTATATTAACTTGGGAATTTATACAGTTTTATTTAATTTGGCAAAAAAGTTGCAAAGAAGGTTAAAGTATTTACCGCCTGTACAACAATATTATTACCATCGGATGCTAGATAAATGGCAATATGGTTCGGGATGCGATCGCTCTAGTTCATCGTCCAGCTAGTAACTTGCTCTCTGTAAGCTGGCGATTGCGGACTACTTTAGCGGGTATGCCAACCGCCACCGAGTAAGGGGGAATATCTTTAGTTACTACCGCCCCTGCGCCAATTACGCTTCCTTCTCCAATTGTTACCCCGTCTAATACTTTTACTCCATAACCGAGCCAACAATTATCTCCAATTACTACTCCTTGGCGAGTCAAGCCTTGTTTGCGAATCATCGCTGTGGAGTCGGAAAAAATATGATTATTGGCAACAATACCTGTATGAGCCGCAATTAAACAATACTTGCCAATTTTGATATTGCCAGGGCCACCGATGCAGGTATAAGGGCCAATAAATGTGTGTTCGTCAATTTCAATACAACAGTTATCTCCCGCAGGTCCAATAATTACGCCTTTATCGAGCTTCACATCTGTACCAATTAGCACTTGGCAATTGGCAGTACGGATAACTATACTTGCACTGCGAGCAATAAAGGATTTGCTACCAATTTCCATATTTTTAGTCCCAATTAATTCCGCACCACTTTGGATATAAACGGAAGTTCCCATCTTCTTAAACAGCAGACGATAAGCAAGATTGCGGATTTGTATGCCACCCGCGATTACTGGAATCCAACTTACGCAAGTAGTAATTAAAAGTTCTTTTGCACGTATCAATTTATTAAAGTTAATAAAAG
>JAPJOW010000288.1 GCA_030826005.1 Aliterella sp. RAGGC_92 | reverse complement strand
TAGCAGAAACCTCGAAAAAAGTAAAACGCTTAGGTGAATCTTCGCAAAAGATTTCGCAAGTAGTTAACTTGATTGGTAGATTTGCCGCTCAAACCAACTTGCTGGCGCTAAAAGCATCCATTGAAGCCGCTAGAGCCGGAGAAGAAGGACGAGGATTTGCGGTACTAGCCGATGAAGTTCGAGCCTTAGCGCGTCAATCTGCCGATGCAACCGGAGACATTGAAGCGCTAGTAAAAGACATTCAAACAGAAACTAACGCTGTAGAGGCAGCGATGGAAGCAGGTACAGAGCAGGTAGTAACTGGTACGCGCCTGGTAGACGAAACTCGCCAAAGTTTAAACCAAATCACGGCAGTTAGTACCGAAATTAGTAAGTTAGTAGGAGCGATCGCGACAGCTACAAGTCTTCAGTCCCAAGCCTCAGAATCGGTAACGCTGACAATGAACGACGTAGCCGCGATCGCTGGCAAAACCTCTACGGAAGTTAATACGGTATCCGCTTCCTTCGATCGTCTGCTAGTTGTTGCCCGCGAAATGCAAGAGAGTGTAGGTCAATTTAAAGTCAATTAACTATAGTAGGGCAATTATTTGCTATTGCAGCAATTGCCCTACTTCCTCACTGAATATATATATAAAATCTGGCAAGTAATATGGCAATCGATGCTGATATCCGCGACCACGCCTATCAATTTTTTATTCAAGAAGCTCCAGAGCTATTACAATTAATCGAATCAGAGTTACTGACGGTAAAAAGCGATCGCAGTATTTCTAAAGTCCACAACATGATGCGGGCGGCTCACTCTATTAAAGGTGGAGCGGCAAGTGTGGGACTAGATACAATTAAAACTTTGGCACACAGCCTAGAAGATATTTTTAAAGCCCTCCACCACGAGGAATTAGTAATTGACGACAAAATAGAAAGCTTGTTGCTTCAAGCTTACGACTGTCTGCGCGGGCCTTTAATAGAGCAGCTAGAAACAGGCTATTTTGACCCCGAACAAGCAATGATCGCCGCCGAGCCAATCTTTACCCAAATTGAAGCGCAATTAGGCGACTTTATCGGTGCCGAAGGGGACTTGCCAAGCTCGATCGATTTAGGGGTAGACATTGCTTTATCTATTTTTGAAGTAGATGTCGCTCAAGGAATCGAGCGTTTAGCTACGGTACTTGCTCATCCTCAAGAGGAGGAAGTAGCTGGAGAACTTAGAGCGCAAGCAGAAGTATTTTCCGGGCTTGCCGAATTACTAGGTTTGCCAGGATTTGGAGACATTGCGTCTAAAGCGATCGCCGCCTTAGACGCTCATCCCCACCGAGCTTTGGAAATAAGCCAAGTCGCCTTTGCCGATTTTCAGGCAGCACGAGATGCGGTAATGGCAGGCGATCGCACTAGAGGCGGCGAGGCTTCGGCGCAACTGATTGCTTGGGCAACGGGTGAAGTGCCAGTTTCCATGCAGCCAACCAAGTTACAGGCAGTAACAACAGTCCAAGAATTCCCTCCAGCAGAAGATTTATTTAGCACTACTACCATTGATGCTGACAATAACAGCATGATGTTGGACGCAATGTTTGGCGACTTGCCAAGCATGGCAGTTGTACCCCAAGCAGCAGAAGTTGCTGAAAACGTAGAGTTAGACGCAATGTTTGGCGACTTGCCAAGCATGGCAGTTACACCCCAAGCAGCAGAAGTTGCTAAAGTCCAATCGCTCACCTTTAACACCGAGTTATTAGCCCCAAATCTCGATGCCACCGACTCCGATCTAGGGGTAATGAGCATTGATGATATGTTTGGGGGCTGGTCTAGTAGTGTGGAAGCAGAGGAAAACGTCAGCGAACCCGTACCATCAGCGATCGCCGCCGAGCTAAATCCAGCTACTTCAGAAGTAGAAGCAAATGCCGCTTCGGTAGATGATATCTTTGGCGATTTAAGTTCGAGCTTCTTTACTCCACCTACGGAAACAGTAGAAGTAACAGCAGTTAAACCAAAGGTAGATTCCCAACAGTTAGTTCAATCTATTGGGCAGGTATTTGGTGACTTACCGCTAATGGAAGCGGGAGCTTTGCCCAAGCAAGAAAAACCCGCCGCGATAGTACCAGCTAAAGCCAACTTACCCACCACCAAACAAGCCGAACCGACCAATCGGGCTAAATCTAGTTCGCCCCAAAAAATCGAACCAAAAGCAATTCCGACGGCGGCAAATGCTCAAGCGCAGCAACAACTTTCCGTCAGAGTTGACTTAGAACGGCTAGAGCGGATGAACAACACTGTCGGCGAACTTGCAATTAACCGCAATAGTTTATCCCTGCAAAACGAACAACTGCAAGCTACCGTCCAAGAGCTACTACGCCGATTTGGTCAGTTTCAGAGTATGGGCAACCAGTTACGAAATCTATCTGACCGAATGCTAGTTTCTCCAGAGCGCTATAGTTCCAATACTCCTAAAGCTACGGGCGAACCAGACTTCGCTTCTGTAAACGGAGCATCTTTTCGTCCGGTAGATTTTGACTCTTTGGAGATGGACAGCTACGGCGAATTACACTCTTTGCTGCAAAAAACTTTTGAGGAAATCGTGCAGCTAGAAGAAACTGTTGGCGACGTAGTGCTACTGTCAGGACAATCTAGCCAAACGGTAGACAAACAAAGACAAATGCTTTCTCACCTCAGAGACGACTTAATGTGGGCGAGAATGTTACCCATTGGTGAAGTGCTTAACCGCTTTCCCCGGATGTTGCGCGATTTGTCTACAAGTTATGACAAACCTGCCGAACTCAAAATTAATGGCGCGGGCGTATTAGTTGATAAAGCAGCTTTAGAAAAACTCTACGATCCTTTGTTACACCTAATTCGTAACTCCTTCGATCACGGCATCGAACGCCCAGAAGTGCGCCGCGAACAAAATAAACCAGAGCGCGGACAAATTGAAGTTAGAGCTTATCACCAAGGCAGCCAAACCATTGTTGAAGTTAGAGACGATGGGCGGGGTTTAAATTTAGACCGCATCCGCAGCCGGGCGGTAGAAATGGGTTTATTGTCTGAAGACAAAGCCGATACTGCTTCAACTTCTGCTTTATTAGAATTGATGTTTGAGCCAGGGTTTTCGACCGCCAGCCAAGTTAGCGAACTTTCGGGGCGCGGCGTGGGGCTTGATGTCGTCCGCAGTCAACTAAGAAGTCTTAAAGGCAATGTGAGTGTAATTTCCGAACCAGGGGAAGGTACTTGCTTTACTTTACGCATTCCTTTGACTTTGACTTTGGCGAAATTATTAGTTTGTTTTGTGGGTAATAGTGCTTTTGCGTTGCCTTCCGATAGCATCAAAGAAATTTTGATTCCTCAGCCAGAGCAAGTCAAGTTTTCTGGAGGCAAAAGATTTTTACACTGGCAAAATCGGATTGCTCCGGCTTACCACCTTTCGGAGTTACTCAACTATGCGTGTCCTTTGCCGGAATCTATGCCAAGTCAAGCATTAGTTGCCGTGCCTTCTCCCGATGACTGGGCATCTCCCATGTTATTGCTAGAACAAGATGGGCAAATTTTGGCGCTAGAAATCGATCGCTTAGTTACCGAGCAGGAACTTGTAATTAAACCGATGGGAGAAGCGATCGCATCGCCAAGTTATATCTACGGCTGTACGATTGTCGGGGATGGCAGCTTAATTCCAGTTATTGACGGTGCGGCGCTGCTAGAATCTTTTGTAGGTCATGGCAAGCATAAAGCGGTAACTATTGGTAATGCTCAATTGCCTATGGCAAGCGAAGATGGGGAAATGGCGATTTCTACTCCCTTGCCTCCGCAAAGAATCATGACGGAAACAGTTTTAGTAGTAGATGATTCAATTACACTCAGACAAACCTTGGCTTTAACTTTTGAAAAAGCTGGTTATCGAGTATTGCAGGCAAGAGATGGGCGCGAGGCGATCGAACAACTGCAAAAAAATTCTACGGTAATTAACTTAGTAGTTTGTGATGTAGAAATGCCCAACATGAACGGCTTTGAATTTCTAAGCCAGCGCCGTCAAGATCCAGTAATTTCTAAGCCGCCAGTAGTTATGCTTACTTCTCGCAGCAGTGACAAACACCGGATGTTGGCAAAGCAATTAGGAGCTAGAGAATACTTTACTAAGCCCTACATCGAGCAAGAATTTTTGACAGCGATTTCAAGCATCATCAAGCAGGAAAGTCCGATGGGAGTGCCTGCCCTGAGCGGACGATAATTATTTATTAACGGGGAGGCAATAATTTATGAAAAATACTTTGCTCAAGTCAAAAGCTGCTAGTTTGCAACCAGATTCAAGGAGCGATCGCGCGGCTACAGTCAAAATGATTGTTTTTACTGTAGGTAATTTCGATTTAGCTTTGCCAATTGAGATCGTCCACAAGGTTTTGAATCAGTTGCCTGTTTATGGCAGTGGTTTAAATGGAGTAGGGGTTGCTCACGTGGGCGAATTTGAAGTTACGGTAATAGATTTGCATCGGCAATTATTTCAATCTAGTATCATCAACGAAACATCGCAAAAAGGTTATCTACTTATTC
>JAPJOW010000287.1 GCA_030826005.1 Aliterella sp. RAGGC_92 | reverse complement strand
ATCCTAGACAAGGGGACAAGGATGAAATAATTAATTTTACTCCCCATCTTCTCATCTCGCCCACTCTCCCTACTTTCCCTCACTTATGTTTGTTGATTTTTTCATCAAGCGACCAATTTTTGCTACTGTATGCTCTCTCATTATTATTTTGGTGGGGGCAATTAGCTTAGTAACGCTACCAATAGAAAACTACCCTGATGTAGCACCAACTACGATTACCGTAACTTCCAATTACACCGGAGCAAGTGCTGAAGTTGTAGAAAGTGCGGTGACAACAGTTTTGGAAAGGCAAATTAACGGTGTGGAGGGGATGGAATATCTTACTTCAACCAGTACGAGCGATGGCGTGAGTACTGTTACCGTCACTTTTGAACAAGGACGAAATAAAGATATTGCTGCCGTTGACGTGCAAAACCGCGTGTCGATTGCCTCTCCTCAACTGCCAGCATCGGTAAATCAAACAGGAGTCACGGTTGCGAAAGAGTCCGGCAATATTCTATTAGGAATTGGGCTATTTGCTAAAGATGGCGAGTATGACAACTTATTTATTAGTAACTATGCTGATTTGTACTTGGTAGATGCTCTAAAACGCTTGCCAGGAGTCGGTAACGTGCAAATTTTTGGCGAACGGCGCTACGCCATGCGGCTGTGGCTAGACCCAAATCGGCTGGCAAGTCGCAGTTTGACGGCTCAAGATGTCATTGATGCTTTAAGAGAGCAAAATTTACAAATTGGGGCGGGGCAAATCGGTCAGCAACCAGCACCTAAAGGACAACAATATCAAATTAATTTACAAGCGGTTAGCCGTTTAAAAGATCCCGCCCAATTTGCTGATATTGTCCTTAAAACTGGCAGCGATGGCACTTTAGTTAAGCTCAAAGATGTGGGTAGAGCCGAACTTGGAGCGCAAAGCTATAACGGATTTTTACGCTTTAGCGGTCAAGAGGCAGTCGGGCTAGGCGTTGGTCAGCTTGTGGGTAGTAATGCCTTAGATGTAGCGCGGGAAGTTAAAGCCGAAATGCAAAGGTTATCGCGGACTTTCCCGCCGGGGCTTTCTTATCAAGTTGCCTTTGACACTACGGCGGCGGTGGAAGAATCGGTAAAAGAAGTTTTGATTACTTTAGCGATCGCAATTTTGCTCGTTATTTTAGTAATTTATCTGTTCTTGCAAGACTGGCGCAGTACTTTGATTCCTTCGGTAACTATTCCTGTTTCGCTCATTGGTACTTTTGCCTTTATCAAGGTTTTTGGTTTTTCAATCAACAGCTTGACTTTGTTTGGTTTGATTCTGGCAACGGGGTTAGTTGTAGATGATGGAATTATCGTCATTGAAAATATTACTCGGTTAATTGAAGAAAAAGGCATGACTCCTTTGCGTGCAGCAACAGAGGCAATGGCGGAAGTAACGGGGGCGGTGATTGCAACGTCTTTAGTATTGATGGCGGTTTTTGTCCCGGTTGCTTTCTTTCCTGGCGTGACGGGCAAACTCTACCAACAATTTGCGTTGACTATTGCTTTTTCGATTGTTTTATCTACTTTTAATGCTTTAACTCTTACTCCTGCTTTGGCGGCGGTTCTATTAGGGCAAGCACCAAAGCCGCATAACTTTTTTTTCAATGGCATTAATTGGGTTTTAGATAAAACTCGCTCCGGTTACGCGCAGTTGTTGAGGCTAACTGTCCGCTTTAAGGGCTGGGTAATGTTGGGGTTTGTGGGCTTACTAGCCGCAACAATCTTTTTATTCCAAACTGTCCCTAGCGGCTTTGTCCCCGATGAAGATCAAGGCTTTTTTGCTACTATCATCCAAGCCCCGGAAGGAGTATCTCTAGAATATACCAGCGACATCATGGCACAAGTAGAAAAGAAACTACTCGCAGTACCAGAAGTTACGGGTACTTTTGCTGTTGGTAGTTTTAGTTTTGGTGGTAGTGGTGCTAACGTCGGAACAATTTTTACTACGCTAAAAACTTGGTCGCAAAGAGAGCGATCGGTAGATGATATTATTACCGAGCTAACGGGGCCATTTTCAAGTATTTCTGGCGCGATCGTTTTGCCAATTAATCCTCCTCCCGTGCAAGTTGGTAGCAGTTTGGGCGGCTTTGACTTTCAATTGCAAGATCGCGGCAATGCAGGATTGGCAACTCTTGCTCAAGCTACCCAAGAGCTAGTCGGCAAAGCAAATGCTACGGGCAAACTCGTCCGCGTCAATAGTAGCTTTGCGATTAATGCACCGCAGTTACTTATAGAAGTTGATCGCAATCGTGCCAAAGCTTTGCAAGTTTCTCTTGAAGATATATTTAATACCTTGCAAACATTTTTAGGCTCGTCTTATGTAAATGACTTTAACTTGTTTGAGCGTACTTATCGCGTATACGTGCAAGCCGACGAACAATTTCGCTCTAAACCTCAAGATATTCAATTGCTATACGTGCGGAGTGAAGACCCAGAAAATCCCCAAATGATTCCCTTAAGCAATCTTGTTAAAGTTACTCCCACCGTAGGCCCGCAAATTATTAACCATTACAACTTGTTTCGCTCTACGCAAATTACTGGCTCTCCCGCCCCAGGTTCTAGTTCTGGTCAAGCAATTGCCACAATGGAGCAGTTAGCGGCACAAAACTTGCCTACAGGGATGGACTATAGTTGGTCGGGTTCTTCTTTAGAAGAAATTAAATCGGGAGGACTTGCACCGTTCATTTTTGGTTTGGGTTTTGTGTTTGTATTTTTAGTCTTAGCTGCCCAGTACGAAAGCTATGTCGATCCGTTAATTATTCTGATAGCTGTACCATTAGCGATTTTAGGTGCTTTATTGGCGCAGTTGCTGCGGGGTTTGCCTAATGATATTTACTGCCAAATTGGGTTAGTAATGCTGATTGGTTTAGCTAGTAAAAATTCAATTTTGATTGTTGAATTTGCCAATCAATTACGAGATCGGGGTTACTCTATTACCAAAGCAGCGTTGGAAGCTTCCCAAGAACGGTTGCGCCCTATTTTAATGACAGCGCTATCGTTTATATTTGGCATTTTTCCTTTAGTTATCGCTGAAGGTGCGGGCGCGGGCGCGCGTCGTTCGCTTGGTACTGCGGTGTTTGGTGGAATGATTGTTGCTACTTTTTTGAGTTTGTTTATTGTTCCAGTGTTGTACATTGTTGTTGGTACGCTCCGCCGCCAGTGGCAGCAGCGTCACCAACCTAAGTTACAACCTCAAGCGGCCCTTGCGCCTAAAACTAACTCAAAAGTTTGATTGTAATTGTTTGAGCTTAATAGTCCAATCCATTTTTTAGTAAAGCGGGATCTACAAAATCGTCAGTATTACCGTAGTTATTAAGTGTAAATTGTATTTGCAGCATTAGGCGATCGCTCTGCTGGGGTGGTGTGGCTTTGTGAAAGCAAGTTACATCTTCAATAAATCCCGTCCCAGCTTCTCCGCTTATATACTCTAGGCTGTCTTTGCCGTAGTATTCAATTATTTCGCGATCGGAGCGGAGTTTAAATAGAGACAGCAAATACTTGAGCTTTTTCTTTCTATGGCTACCGCGAACGTAAACATGAGCGCCGTTGGCTACAGTTACTTCTGTAAGGTAAAAAAACACTTTCAAGCATTGATAGTCGTCTAGATCGTAGTGGAAAAAGTAAGCTCCTTTATTTGGATCGTATTCTGTTTTGTTGACAAACAACCACCATAGACGAGTTCCAGATACTATCGGTTCTGCGCCAAAATACGAGCGAGCTATTTCTAATAATTTTCGATCCTTAGTTAGATTTTTAATTGCCGGACAATTTAAGCTGCTGTTAAAGTAATCTCCTCTAACAAAGGGCTTTTTATTTTTTGCTTCTAGGCTTTGTTTTTGACCGTACCTAAAGCCCATAGCAGGTTCAGCATCACCGTAGCAATAGCTTTGTTGCGTGAAATCAATTATTTCTTGTAATACGTTATTAGGTAACTTAAGTCCTGCATAACAACCATCTTTTTGTAAAAAATTGATTGCCTCATCTACGTTAATATCTTTAAACATAGAGTCCTCGTCCAAAAAAGCGATCGCCGGACGTTTAGACAAATAAGCTGCTATCGAACGCACAACTCTAAATCGTCCCAAAATAAACATTAGTAGCCATTGGGGATTTTTTAGCGTCCTTTTGTAATAATTTTTTAACCTCTCTTTAGTTTGTAGCCAAAAACCATAATAAAACAATGGGCGATCGAGTTGTTTTACATTTACCACTTTAGTCACCTTAAATATTAAATAATCTAAATTACTCAGCCAAATAGCTCGATCGAATATTGATATTACTATTGCTATTGTATTTGATTTAATAATTATTCAAGTATATCAATATACACTAAAATTCAGTTTTAATAATGTTTAAACCAATAGCAAATATTTTTTAGTTAAGCAAGTAAAATCTAAAGATTGTTCATTTAGCTTGCACTTTTTTATCTAAAAATATTTCATTGACATTGACATATGTATTATTTCTTACTAAATACTACTTAGGACTACTGATAGAGTACAAACACGCTTAGGAAGCAAA
>JAPJOW010000286.1 GCA_030826005.1 Aliterella sp. RAGGC_92 | reverse complement strand
GCGATCGCACTTTGTAACGCGAAATATGCTCCTTTACTTGGCATATCTAGAGACTTACACACAATTAAATCTTTGTCAAGAGGGCTGAGTAGGTATCTTATTTCTTAGCCAAGCACGAAATAATTTTATTAAAGCAATTTCTCCAATAGTTTTACTTTGCTCTATAAATTGGTTTATTTCTGTTGCTGATACGAGCGGAAAAGCACAACTAAACTCACGTTCAATGTATCGATTTTCTACTAATTGATAAAACAGTAAAATCCGCCCGTTATATCGCCAAATTTCCGGGACACCCAAAGCGGAATAAATCTCTAGCTTATTTACCGAACTACTTGTAATGTCAATTTCAATTGCTAAATCTGGCGGTAAATCTGTAGTTAAATCTAAAGTTTGTTTACCTCTAAAAGCTAATTCATTTTGAATGTAATAACAATTATCTGGCTCTATACCGCGATTGGCTGATTTAAGTTTTAAAGTGGTAGAACCAGCACTTTTAATCTCAATTTTCAATTCTTCTGCTAGGACAATAATTAAATTTCCAAAACTACTTTTATAGCCTTCATGCTCAATTAGGGGGGAAATTATTTCTAAAATTCCACACTCGTAAGCAAACCTAAAACCCCTGTTTTCACCCGTTTCTGTCAATAAGGTTTCAAAAGTTTGCCAGCTAATATTTTGTAAAATTGTACGTTGTTCGGCAGGAATTGAAGTAACAATCATCTTACAAAAAATCCTTTTAAAAAAGTAGGGACGCAAAGCATTGCACCCCTATGTTTCTCGATTTGTTACCGTAGATTAAAACAATCTCCCCTAAAAAATACTTCCAAAAAAGTCTACAGCTTCCTTCAAAGCCGTAATAAAAACATCAATTTCCGCGCGAGTATTGTAAAAAGATAAACTAGCGCGTGCGGTAGATTGAGCTTTTAAATAACGATGCAATGGTTGCGTACAATGATGTCCGGCGCGAATAGCAACCCCAGCTTGGTCTAACATAGTAGATAAGTCGTGAGGATGAACATCTCCCGCCGTAAAAGCAGCTAAAGCGGCTCTCCCAAAACCTGCTAATTTGGGTAAAGGGCCATAGGTGCGAATTTCGGGAATTTTTGCTAATTGCTCAAATAAATATCCCGTTAATTCGGCTTCATAGGTATAGATTTTATCCATACCAATATTACTAAGATAATCTACGGCTGCTCCTAATGCGATCGCTTCGGCAATTGCTGGCGTACCTGCTTCAAACTTATGAGGCAAATCTGCATAGGTTGCATGGTCTAGGTATACGTCGGCAATCATCTCGCCACCCCCCAAAAATGGAGGCATAGAGCGCAGTAATTTCAACTTTCCATACAAAAAGCCAATTCCTGTAGGAGCGCACATTTTATGACCAGAAGCGACTAACCAATCGCAATCTAGCTTTTGTACGTCTATAGGCATATGGGGGACACTTTGGCAAGCATCAATTAATACTTTAGCACCGTACTTGTGTGCGATCGCAATAATTTCTTGGACGGGATTGATACACCCTAGAGTATTGGAAACATGAACGACAGAGACTAATTTTGTTTTGTCAGAAATCAGCGTTTTAAACTGTTCAATATCAAATTCTTCGGTTTCCGTTAGTTCGACAAACTTTAGCACCGCGCCAGTTTTTTGCGCCAACAATTGCCAAGGAATTAAATTACTGTGGTGTTCCATCACCGACAAAATAATCTCATCGCCAGCGTTTAAATTGCTAGTACCCCAACTATAAGCAACTAAATTAATCGCTTCGGTTGCATTACGAGTAAACACAATTTCTTGGCGAGAATCAGCATTTATAAAAGCTGCAACTTTATCGCGCGAACTTTCGTAAGCATCGGTAGCTTTGGCGCTCAGAGTATGTACGCCGCGATGAACGTTAGAATTATATTGCTCGTAGTAGTCGCGTAAAGTATTTAAAACTTGAATTGGCTTTTGCGAAGTAGCAGCATTATCCAAATACACCAAAGGATGTTCGTTAACTTTTTGGTGCAATATGGGAAAGTCAGCGCGGACTAAATCAGCAAGAGTTTTTTCTTTAGTAACTGTCATTTTGGATAAATAATGAATTTACTTATTTAACTAACTGTTGAATGGAAGCATTTAAACTTTCGCGTAACGAATTTATTGGCAATTGATTAATAATTTCTGCCGCAAAAGCATTAACTAAAAGATTTCGCGCATCGCTGGCATTTATACCGCGACTTTGTAAGTAGAAAATTTCATCGTCTTCTAACTGACTGACCGTTGCACCGTGAGAACATTTGACATTATCCGCCGTAATTTCTAGCTGGGGTTTAGTATCAATTCTCGCTTTAGAAGACAGTAATAAATTGCGATTTAACTGCGCTGCATTAGTTAGTTGCGCGGGTTTGGGTACAAAAACTTTGCCGTTAAAAACCCCATGCGCCCTATCTGACACAATACACTTATGTAACTGATTGGTTGTACCATGAGGATAATTAAGTGCGATCGCACTATGAGTATCGCCCACTTGATTACCAGAAATTGCCGTTAAACCAAATAAATTTGTATCCGTTTGTTCGCCAGCTTGGAAAACCTCTAAATTGTGGCGCGACAACCTACCACCAAAACTCACCGCATAGCAAGTATACCGACTATCACGACCTTGAGAAACCGCCGTTTTCCCAATATGGAAAGCTTCTAAACTTTCCTGTTCAATTCTAGTATGGCTAACTTCGGCATTTTCTTCTAGCCAAATTTCCGTAACGGAATTGGTAAAGTAAACCGAATTGTCAACGCTTTTGTATTCTTCAATCACCGTCACGTTGCTACCAGATTCCGCCACCAGTAAGCAGCGCGGTTGAGAAACAATTGGTTGTTCGCTGGTAGAAACAAATAACAGATGTATGGGAGTATCGAGTACAACATTTTTGCCTACCCACACAATCGCCACATCGCTTATCCCAGAAGTATTTAAGGCTGTAAAAACTTCCGTAGCGCCTTGTTGCTGCGCTAGGTATTTTTTAATGCGAGAGCGATGAGTTATTGGTAAACCAGCTAAATTACTTACGGTAATTCCATCGGGTAAATCTGTAACTGCTGACAACTGGGGATTATAAACGCCATTGACAAATACTAAACGGCTGTTTGTAGCTTCCGGCAAAATTGAAGATGATATATCTATTTGCGGTGAAGTATTTTCGCTAAACGTTACTTGGCGCAAAGCCGATAAATCGGTAAAACGCCATTCTTCATCGCGGGTTGTGGGTAGAGTAGCTAGATTGATAATGGAGGATGTGCGATCGCGCAATTCCTGCAACAATAGTACTAATTCTGGCTCTAGTACCGCGATTTTTTGTGCCTGACACAGTTCTAATAAGTTGCTAAGTTCTGCATCTCTATCTTTTAGCTCAAGATTACTAAGTAACTGCATACTTACCCTACCTCCGTAACCGCTTGCTCTAGCACCCACTCGTAACCGCGCGATTCTAATTCCAGCGCCAACTCTTTACCACCACTTTTTATAATTCGTCCTTCTGCCATTACATGAACGTAATCCGGGACAATATAATTTAGCAAACGCTGGTAGTGAGTAATTAAAATCGTGGCATTATCGGGACTTGCTAACTGATTAACTCCATTAGCAACAATTTTTAGCGCATCAATATCTAACCCTGAATCTGTCTCATCTAAAATTGCGACTTTCGGCTCTAATACTGCCATTTGCAAGATTTCGTTGCGCTTTTTCTCGCCACCAGAGAAACCCTCATTCACGCTACGACTTAAAAAAGCGGGATTCATTTTGACAATCTCTAGCTTGTCTTGCACCAACTCATCAAAATCAAAAGAGTCTAACTCCTCTAAACCCTGTTGTTTGCGACGAGAATTGTAAGCTACGCGCAAAAAGTCTAGGTTACTAACTCCGGGAATCTCTAACGGGTACTGAAACGCCAGAAATATCCCCGCTCTTGCGCGTTCTTCGGCTTCCATTTCTAGCAACTGTTCGCCTTGAAAAGTTACTTCTCCCGCAGTCACATCATAAGCCGGATGTCCCGCTATAACCTTAGAAAAAGTGCTTTTACCAGAACCATTAGGACCCATAATTGCATGAATCTCTCCGGCTTTTACTTCCAGATTCACGCCCTTTAAAATCGAATTACCATCTACTTCCGCCGTCAAATCTTTTACTGACAGCAAAACATCGCTATTTTCAACAATCATTCTTTCTCTTTTTCCTGTTTCGTTGAAAAGGCAGGCTTGCCACCTGCCCCCAAATTACCCTACACTGCCTTCTAACTTCAGACTCAACAACCTATCTGCTTCTACAGCAAATTCCATCGGTAATTGATTGAATACATCCTTACAGAAGCCGCTAATCATCATTGAAATCGCATCTTCTGAAGAAATACCCCGTTGCGAGAAGAAAAATAATTGGTCTTCGCCAATTTTGGAAGTAGAAGCTTCATGTTCTACCTTCGCCGCCGGATTTTGTACTTGAATATAGGGAAATGTATTCGCACTAGCATTATCACCAATTAGCATCGAGTCGCACTGCGAATAATT
>JAPJOW010000285.1 GCA_030826005.1 Aliterella sp. RAGGC_92 | reverse complement strand
ATTCATTCCCTCATAACCAACTAATACTTGACGCAGGCGCAATTTAACTTCAAAAGGCGATAGTTGCATTAAATGCTCGTAAGCCTCATCTTGAGTAACTCCCAACTCCCGCGCTAGTTCGCTAGTCATAAGTAGAATTAAATAACCTACCCGCAAAGTTAGTAAACCGCTAAATAATTGAGCCTCAGATTGAATCAGTAAACCGCAATAGATAAGGATTTCTTGAGTTAAAACGCGATCGCGGATATCTTCCCCACAAAAACGATCTATTTTTGCCGCAATCTCTTGATTAGATACCGGGCGAGAAATTAGCGAATCAATACTATAAGACTTACCGACAGAGATTTGTTTACCCCTTACTAGCATCCTTGTCACGCGATCGGATAAGCCAATATCTACCATTTGCCTTAACCCCGCCGCTTTTCTAACTACCGCCCAAATTCCGGCAATTCCTGCTTGAGTATAAACTTCGTCTAATAAGTCTGCTACCGTTAGCATTTGCCCCGCACCGCCAAAACCTGTATCAAATTCTATGCCCTGCAAGCGTTTTAATGTCTGCAATAACTCAATTTGCTCGTAAAGATTATGAGAACCGCGCAATTTGTCTAATAATAATTGGGGATTAGTTTCCCGCTCCATTTGAAACTCTTGAGTGTTACCTAAAGGCTGACTTTGTTCTAGATGAGAAGTTAAATAATATTTTCGGGGTGTAGCGTCGGTAAGGGGCGATCGCGCAAAATCAAAGTCATGCAGAAAATCTATCCGCTCGGTTGCAGCAGTAAGCATTAACTGATTTAATCGTCCTAGCTTTACTTTTACCCCATTACAAAGCCCCGCTTTGAGTTCCTGCATGAGTGCGAGTATTGCCTCGCTACCCGTTTCAAACATTGTATGGGTCAATTCCAGCGCCATAGTTGGACGACCTAATTCGCGCCAATGCTGTTGAATGTAGGCTAATTCGCCTTTAAACTCATCTACCAAAAAGTGATAGTCAAGAGTTAAATAAAACTGTTGCAAGTCCAAAAAAGAAGGTAAAAATACAATCGTTTCGCCGCGAATGTGAAAAAACCTCGAAGCAATCAAACTCCGCAACCGCCGCACCGGACGACCAGTTAAGCCTAATTTATCGTTGCGTCCAATTTGAGTAAATATTGCCGACAAATCCCCCGCAAGTCGCACCTGAATCGGCGCTAATTGTTCGGGTGTCTGGGTTTGAATCCCATAAACTTCTAATTGCGCCTGGAGGTCTTCATCCTCCGCTAACAGGGCAATTTGAACCAGTGGTTGGCGATCGCGTCCCAATCTTAAATGCTGCCCTAAAGGGTCAATATCCCCCACCGAAAGCAGTTTTTCCCGCAGCATTTGACCGAGCAAATACAAGCCTTGCGCCCAAACTAAAGGGATATTTTCATTCGGTAAACGCTCTTGAGAATGGGGGGCTTTTTTCTCCGCTTCAACGTTTTCTTTGGGAACATAATAGAGTTCTGGCAACAATTGCAAACCATCTTGCTCAATTAACAACGGTTGCAAACGCTGCTGATAGTCGTTGACTTGCTCGGTGTCTCCCCGAAAAATGCCATCTAACAGCAAATAGGTAAAAAATAACGGCCACTCTGACTCTATATGCTCAAACTGTTTGAGTTCCCAAGGTTCGTAATGCAAACGATGACTGTCTTCTAAAACTGTTTGATGACCATCACGCAAAAAGCGCTTGCAACCATACTTTCCTTGCAATTTATTAATAATGTCATTTCGAGTCCGTTCTACAAGTAGAGTATTTTCCACAGCAAAAGCTGGGAAACTAATAATACTAAGCAGCGCCGCATCAATTTCTTTAGAGCCAGATTCGCGCGGTAACAGGTTCTCTAGCGTAATTCGAGCGCGGGCAATTTCGTCAGGTAAAACGTGAATAACCGAAGCTTGGCTACCCCGTACCCCAAATAAATCTAAACCCGCGATCGCTTCCAAAGCTGCTTTAGACATCCCTACAGAGCTTGCATTTAGCTCCGAATTACCATGATTGATCTTATTTCCCCGCTCCCAAATGCCGTAATCAGGAGTGCGATAAGCTCTGCCAATGTAATAAACCAAATTTTGAATAAAGTTAACTTCATCCAGGGTATAAACAATAGGCAACCCCGAAGCCGTCATTTGTGCCAACATCAAAATAAAAATTGAAGTAGCGTCTAGTTGCAAGTGTCCCCAATCGCTATCTCCCACAACAATATCGCCCGTCTGGGTGTTGTATTTAGCGTGCAACGCATCGACGGAGGCTTGACTGTGTTTAAATTGCTCAACTTTGCTTGCTTGGCGCATCATCGCAAACAATAGCCCGCGCATCAACTTAATTACGCTATGTTCTAGCTCGTAGGTGCGCCCTTTATCTTCATCTATTTTACGATAGGCGATCGCCAGTCCCCACACCGCCAAAATGCTATAAACATTATCTCTAACCCAAGCATCGGTATAATCTCCGTGAGCAGTAATCGCCGTACTAGCTGGTAATAAGCCTGTAATCGGATTTTGCCGAGCTAGGATAATAGTTTTAATTTGGGTGTAGTAGTAGTCTAGGCGGGAAGGGGCGGCGGTATCCATATTTTTTAGATATATTCAGGTAGCGATAAATCTAAGGCTTGACTAAGCTTATCTTCATCCCAACCGCTTTGAGTCAATGCTTCATTTACTGATTGAGAAAGGCGAGTCAATGCTGCTTGAACTTCTGTTTCATCTGACTCTTTAACTGGAACATAAAAGCCTACTGTCTTCCCGTGACGTTTGACGGAGATAGTTTCACGACTTTCTAGATAGTAAGCAGCCTTATCTCTAAATTCCTGTATGCTTATACTTTTCACCTTCAACTCCTAATAAGCGATCGCACTTTGCCATCATAATTTTATTATGGCTCTGTAGTCGCACCCGACAGTACAAAACTAGATCGCCCAATGACTCAAATAGACAACACTATCAAACTCGACCAATTTTTGAAATGGGTAGGAGTCGCCCCCACTGGTGGACAAGCCAAGCTAATGATACTTGATGGCGAGGTATTAGTTAATGACGAAATTGAAACGCGGCGGGGACGAAAATTAGTAACAGGCGATCGCGTTACTGTAGGTAATGAAACTTTTACCGTTAATTTAAACAATCCTTGAATGTTTCTGGACTAATACCTAATTTTGCAATGCCTAGCTGGGTACTCTAAATGTAAAGCCTACTCAAAAATTATTATGGCTACATTAGAAGAAATCCAGCACATTGCGTCAAAACTATCGCTAACTCTCGATAATCCTAAGTCTGTCAAGCTACAGATCAAGCAAATTAATTTACTCCAAAAGCAACTAAGAGCTATTAAAAAAGAATTAAGTGCAAGTATACGCAATATTAAGCAAGATGTAGCCCAATCTAACGCTGACAGTCTTATTTCAGTTGGGTTGGATGTTTTTGGTAAACACAAGTGGGCGGGGAGATTTAGAGCAGAAACTCGACGGGAAGCCGAACGACAAAAGAAGTCAGCGAGACAGCCTTATATGGAAATCAAGGATGCTATTGATAATTTGATTTTGGCAGGCGATCGCCTTAAGTTAAGAGCAGAGGAATATCTTCTTAGCAATCAAGGGTAGATTTTTAACAAGATTTTCCTAGCTCTATTTCAAGTAGTTGTTATAGAGCTAG
Source organism: Aliterella sp. RAGGC_92 (assembly GCA_030826005.1). GTDB lineage: Bacteria > Cyanobacteriota > Cyanobacteriia > Cyanobacteriales > Chroococcidiopsidaceae > Aliterella. The sequence goes on along the minus strand of JAPJOW010000285.1, from coordinate 874 downwards.
ACTTTTACATTGGTTTTAGTATTCTGGGTTTGCGGCTCTCAGTGAGTCATCAATTGCTCCTTGGTAGTCTCCCAAAACAGAACGAGCCTTACTACGTTTGTTGTATGCTTCAACATTGTTAGGATTGATTCGCAGTATTTGGGTATAGTCATCAATTTCGCCTTGCTTGTCTCCTAACTTATAACGAGCAATAGCTCGGTTTTTGTAAGTATCGGCATCGTTAGGATTAATCCGCAGAGCTTGAGTATAGTCATTTATCGCGCCTCGCTTATCTCCTAATTTATAACGAGCCATGCCTCTGTTGTAATAAGCACTGGCAGAGCTAGGATTAATTCGCAGGACTTGGGTATAGTCGTTAATTGCACCTTGATAATCACCTTTATTATATTTTTCATTTCCGCATTTTAATAATTCGCCAGCCTCCGCTTGAATGGTAGGCACTTGCGCTGGCTGCGAGGATTTGCTATTAACGATTTGGCTCTTATTTGCTAAATCCAATCCTCTTTTAATCAAATCTGATGAATATCTTGATAGTCCTGGTTTTTCTGATGGAATAATATTTTTTTCGCTATCGTTGCTCATTTCTATAAACCTAATTTAGTTTTCAATTCCTGTAACTGTTCTTTTGCAGTAGTAATCTGCTCATCTAGCTGCAATGCCATCTCTGCTAGTAAGTCGCTTCCTGCTTGTTGGGCGGTAACAACTTGGTTTTTCAACTGATAAAGGTCAGTTTGTTCTAAAGCCTCAATTTCTTCCCCAATCATCTTTAGGCGCATTTTGCTTTGAGCAATTTGGCGAATAGTGCGAATAAGTTTAGCCACAACTCCCTCACCTTGAATAGACTCTGGGCTTGTTTCCCAACCATGTAAAATTG
>JAPJOW010000284.1 GCA_030826005.1 Aliterella sp. RAGGC_92 | reverse complement strand
CGCCAAAACTTATCAAAATACCTGCAAGAAAGCTATAAGAGATTGAGTAAAAAATGGTAATAAAAAACAAGTAAATTTACAGATCAACTTATTTAAGTTTCATAACTCTTATAAAAATATGAAAATTGCTTTTGTAACTCATTACGACCTTCTTAAAAAATGGACTTGGCCTCCTCAATTAATAGGACACTTTGGCACGAGTTTTTATATGGCTGAGTCTTTGAAAAAACATTGCGATCTTGAATATATTGGTGCTTTAGAGGATAGTTATTCCGTAGTATCTAAGGCTGAATATCACATACATAAAGTTTTTAAAATAAAAACTTATCATGATTGGGCTTCACCATCTATAAATAAAAACTACGCCCGACAAATAGCTATAAAACTTTCAAAAATTAATCCCGATGTTATCTTATGTCCGCACATGAATGTAATTGCATACCTGCGATGCAAGCAACCTATTGTGCTATGGACGGATTCTTTGTACGCGGGAACTATGAATACTTTCGACAGTGGTAAGCCTTGCCAGACTTCTATTCGCCATCTAAAAACTTTGGATAAACTAGCGTTAAAAAATTGCAAATTAGTAATATTTTCATCTAACTGGGCGGCGCAGTTAGCAATTAAAACATACAAAGAAGCTGAAATTGCCAAAATAAAAGTAGTACCTACGGGAGCTAATACAGACAGTAATAGAACCGCCGAGCAAATTGAAAAGATGATTAACTCTAAGTCATCAAAACTATGCAAGTTACTTTTTTGTGGTGTAGACTGGCAACGAAAAGGTGGCGATATTGCGCTTAGAGTTGCAAAACAATTAAATAACTCTGTACCAACAAAACTTATCATATTAGGTTGCCAACCTCCTGCCGATGAATACTTACCAGACTTTGTAAAAGTGTATGGTTTTATCGATCGCTCAACTCCCGCAGGTCAACAAATTATAGATTCTTTATTTAGTGAAGCTCATTTTCTCATTTTACCTTCGAGAATAGACTTTACCCCAGCAGTTTTGCGCGAAGCAAGTTCTTTTGGCTTACCTTGTTTATCTACAAATATTGGTGGAATTCCTACATTAGTTCGAGATGGTTACAATGGCAAAGTTTTTGCTGCTGATGCAAGTATTGCTGAGTATTGCAATTATATTATTGACTTATTTTCTAACTACTCAAAATACGTCGATTTATCATTTTTTTCTTTTCAAGAATATCAAGCTCGTCTTACTTGGAATGCCGCCGGAGAAGCAACAATGAGTCATTTATTGACTCTGCTTTAACTTACGGATTTAAGTGCTTATTAGGTTAAATGCGATCGCCTGGATGCTTCAAACTCCACTAAAGAATTTTTCTATACAGTTTGCAAATATGAATGTTATGTATACAACTTTTTTATCAAGCATAAACATAACTAGGATGCTTGTATCTTGTGCTTTAGTAAAATATTACTTGGAAACTTTCCGCATAATAAACAGTTAGGCAGCACGGAAGTGGAAGCAATTATTTTCGACATAGACGGTACGCTCCTGCAATCCGATGCCTCTGACGATACGTTGTATTTGGCAGCTATCCGTGAGGTACTAGGCAATGTCAACGTGCGCCCCTCCTGGGGGATGTATACCCAGTTCACTGCTGCTGGAATTTTGACCGAGATACTTGGTGACAACGCTATAGATACAACACCAGAGACAGTAACTGCGGTTCGGGACTGCTTCGTTGCCCTTGTCAGCCGCCATATTGCCGCGCGTGGCTCGTTCGCGGAAGTACCGGGCGCAAAGGCATTTGTGCAGAGCCTCCACAAGTCAACCGCGCATCGGGTTGCATACGCCACAGGGGGTTGGCACGGAGCGGCGCAACTAAAGCTATCCACCTCAGAATTTCCCGTTGCGGGTATTCCGCTTGCTACGTCTGATGACCATTTCCAGAGGCAGGAGATAATGCTCCACGCCTTACGACAACTGGGTGGCATCTTCGAGACCGTGACCTATTATGGGGATGGACACTGGGATGCCGAGGCTACCAAAGCACTAGGGTGGAAATTTGTACCTGTCGGCAGAAGGCTCAATGGGCTTACTAGGTACGGGGCATCCTAACAAAGTGTTCGAGCGGTCGCCGGAGGCTTAAAGTCCCACCTCTATGCGTCGGTGCGCGCCGCTCAAAGCGATCGCTAGTTTATACTTGTTGGGAAAAGTGCGATCGCACGTGGAAAAATATTAATACTGGAATATTAGAAACAATTATTAAATGCGATCGCTTTTGAGCTAATGAGGATTGTAAAAGCGATCGCCTGAACGCTTCAAGCATTACTAAATAATTTTTCCGCGCGCTCCCTTTTGTAGCAAGGTGGATACATAGAAAAATTCTGCATAACATCCAAATATGGATGTTATACAAACAATTTCCTTTTATTGAGTGTAAAAATGACTAGAATGCTTTTATGTTGTGCTTTAGTGAAAAATTAGGTATTGCTGTTAGATATGATTGTCCCTTTGCCGCAACCCAAGCTTCTTGTTATCACCTTGTTCCCTTGTCTACTGGGTTGCCCTGAATCTTCATGCTCAATAAAGTCGTGATTCTCAATCTAGCCTTAGTGCTTACTCACCAAGTTAACGGAGCTTATTGGCATGGGTGGGAAATGTTCCAATTGCCTGGTGGCATACAGCTTAACAATTTCATCAATGTACTAACTTTTGTAGCATTGCTTTATTTGTTTGTTCCCGTTGTTCAACGCAAAGCTTCTGGCATGATTTGCTCGCTGGTAATTGCTGCAATTAGTGCGTTGGTGCTGCCTACCCACCTAGTCTTTGCGATTGCCGGGTATCAACAGTTCCACCTGCCTTTCTCCATATTCATAATCGTCGGTACGTTCCTGCTTTCCATTTTACAGGCCGTTCTTACCTATCAGGCGCGCCGTGAGTTTAGTAGCACCTAACAACCGCGCTGCACCGGAACGCCTCGATCCGATTGGTGGAGTCCGCAAAACATAATGGTCAAAGTGATAAATTATAGAATGCTATGTAGATGGGCGATCGCCCACCCAAAAACACAATCATTAAGTTAAGGATAAAGTCTTTTTGGAGTTTTGATTAGTTGCAAAGACTTCGCTTTCAAGTAGCGGTACTGCTTCACTTCTTGTCTCGAAACCCATCGAGTCCGTTGAGAATCAACTCAAGTCCAAACTCAAAATCATGAATACCGTCATAATGACCCGCAATAATTTGATGGGTAAGTTGATTGAGATAAGGGTACTCCTGAGCGGGGATGAGTGGAAGCCCTTTTTGTGCCGCTTCGGAATATTCCGCCTCCTCAAAAGGAAAGTTTAGTTCCTGAAGTGTAAAGCCGTAGATATGACTGTCGAGCGCATTCCAAACGCGATCTGCCATCTCGAAGGAAAAGCCCGCTTCGCGCAAACAACCTAGCGTTGCATCCACATAACGCAACATCGCCGCTCCTACATTAACCCGCGAAACGATCAGCATTGTCGCCCAAGAGTGACGCAACAGCATCTCATGGGCGGAGTTTGCTCGCTTTCGCATTGCCACCTTCCAGTCGGTTTCAACGCTCGGAAGATCGATTTCAGCGATCGCCATGTCTACAATGCCATCTAGCACATCGTCTTTGTTAGCTACGTGGTTGTACAGCGACATCGCCTTAACTCCAAGTTCCTCCGCCAACTTCCGCATTGAAACCGACCCAATGCCCCCCTGGTCAGCCAATCGGATAGCCACCCTTAAGATTTGTTCTCGATTCAACGACACAGGAAAAATAGGATCTGAGTTACTCGTTTTTATCATCTAACCTTTGTAACAGGCAAAGCTAAACAGCTATAGCCTCCGCTCCACTTTCCATCTTGACAAACTTACAGCGTAAGTTAAACTTACAGTGTAAGTGTGGTTATAAAGTTTGGCTTAATTTTGAGTTATTGCCTTACTAACTATCGGCGATCGCTACCCAATGCCAAAACACAAACAGAACGCGCCGCTCCCTCTGGAATCAACCTTCCACCGCCCGATGAGAATCCTATTTTTAGCAGAAACTACGCTAGTTATAGCGGCTTGCTCCCTTACCAACTACAAACACCATGACAACATCAAATTCCCTCACCCCTGTTCGGGGGGATAACAAAGGAGATGACAAAATGAAAGCGATCGTTCGCTCAGAGTACGGTTCAACGGATATATTGAGTTTGAAAGAAGTTGATCAGCCCGTCGTGCCAGATAATGGCGTGTTAGTGCGAGTTTATGCCGCCTCCGTCAATGCTGGGGATTGGCATCTAATGCGAGGAAGTCCATTCTTCAGCCGCTTTATTTTTGGGGGGCTACTCAAGCCAAAGATCCAGATTCTCGGCTTTGATGTGGCAGGAAAAATTGAAGCCGTTGGCAAAGATGTCACGCAGTTTAAGCCTGGTGATGAGGTCTTTGGAGATTTGTCTGAATGTGGTTTTGGGGCGTTTGCCGAGTATGTCTGCGTTCCAGAAGCAGCATTAGCGCTAAAACCAATCAATACCTCCTACGAAGAAGCGGCAACAGTTCCGGGGGCGGCTCTTACCGCTTTG